>CALLFA010000127.1 GCA_937997635.1 uncultured Saprospiraceae bacterium
GAAATAGCCCCTGCGTCGACGACTGTAAAGCCTCCTGTACCTACACATCCATCAGAGAGATTGGTATACTCAAATGTGTATTGTCCTGGTGGAACATCATTAATAACATCACCTGTGCGAAGTATTTGATTATTTGCTAAAATAAGTTCATCTCTATTTTCATCAAAAACGACGATATTAGGTTGAAAGCTAGGTGGTGGGTCAGCAGGAGATGGAGTCACGAAAAAAGCGATGTCTGCTGTTGTTTCACCACATTGTACAATAGTGTCTTGAATGTCAAAAGTAAATTCGTTGGTCAGGGGGACAACAATAGTCTCCGTTGGTGAGAAACAGTTTCTAGCCGAATTAGCTCCAGCAATCCTATCGTCAGCGAAAAACGTCCATTCAGATCCACCGACAAAATCGACATCGTCTAATGGCCAAGTCAATGTACCATCAGGTCTTGTTGTGACTATTTCACCTATACTTTGTCCAGTTTGATTAAATTCAATTTCGTATTGTCCTGGGACGCCTCCTGCTAAAGGCCTTCCACCTGTGACTGTAAGTGTGATACTGCCTTGAGAAGTCGGATCATTGCAACCTGGTCCTGATAAATCATCGATAGTTATTCGAATTGGATCAGGCTCATTTATGACAAAATCAGCAGTTGTGTTACATCCAGTATTTATGTCAGTGACAGTCACAAAATAATTTCCAGGACCTAAATTCTCAGCTTTATCAGAAGAACCAACCACTTCATTTCTACTGTTTTCCCACACATAGACATAATCTCCCATTGGTGGTTCGACATCGGCCCTTAGACGAGTTGTAGAAAGGGACCCTTCTGCACATAAAACGCCATCTAAACCGAGGGCAACGATACCACCTACGTCAAAAGCTATAGAAGCCGATATTTGATTAGAAATGGGAATATCAATTGTTTCATTGTGCACTTGCATATTACTGTTATCCGTAATAATAAGATCATATGATTCACCTGGATTCAAGTTATCTACTGCTACAGATTCAGTATCAGATGCAATGGAGCCCATTTGTGTTGGTCCGCTATTGGGAACCAATACATATTCATAAGGTGCCTCGCCACCACATATTTGGATATTAATACTAGCTGAACCTGGCAGATCTCCAGCGCATGGCTGGATGAAAGGTATTACCGTTGTGCATCCGAAGGTAACCATTGGAAATATTTGGCAAAAATCATCGACACCGATCTCGTTTGGAGCATCTGGATCAGTATTTCCAATAACTGTTTCAAAACCATCGATGGATGCTGGGATAGTGATTGGCGTCACATTAGTGCCAATGCCTATAACCTCAAAGGCGATGGTCACAATAGGGTCGTCATTGAATATGTTATCGCTTAAACTATTTGGATGGAACCAAAGAATTCTAATTTGTCCAGGCTGCGTAGGCGTCACATTATTGGCACATGTAAATCCTTCCAATACAACAGTTTCGATGCAGTTTTCTGGTGAATATCGAAGAAGTAAGGGGTCATACAGGATAGGTAGCTGAAGAAACTCGACACTATCTAGGGCTGAAAATTCGATATCAAAAAATATGATATCGCCAATTGCTGGCTCATCCATGCTCGGTCTAGGAAATAGGGTCAATGACTCATCCCCATCACAATTGTCAGACTGAGTATACGACATATTTGTCCCTAACATCAAGGTCACTATCACAAAAAAGGATCTCAAAAAAGTAGGCATTAAGGACTTAATTTTACGGTTGCAAATGTATGCAAATCTCTCATACTCATACGTCTTTCACGACATATAACATGATGCATTGAAGAACGGAGTCTTTATGGGATTTATTGCAAATAGAATCAGCTTATGTTTGTGAAGTTACTAACCCACCAAAGGATTAAATTTTCTAATGACATCACTAGCGCAAATATATAAAAGATGCTTAATCTGACTGATCTTTTTCTTGTCTTGATTGCGGCATAATTGGTTAGTATAATTCCTTTCTGCTTAGATTATATACCTTTTCGTTAAAAGCGGGACTTTAACAGGCTAATAAATCAAGGAATCTGTTCATTTCAAAACTCTTTCTTATATTATGTAATTAAGATAAATCTAACCATGAGAATACTACTAACACTTTGCCTTTTAACTGCTGCTATTTTTGCTTTCACCCAAGACACCATTCCTATACAATGGGACATTTCTGGTGTCAATAATTGCGATGAAGATGGTGACATTACCATTTCAGAAAATGGATCGACCATAGAAGTGATTGGATTGGAAGGTCTGGATTGTGTTCCTTGTCAGAGTCTGAGTGCTTCAGGTGCATGTACCCTTCCGGGAAATGGTAGCCTATGTAGTAATACAGTTAATGTGATGACTGCCTTTATAGATCGCTCTGAATTTGCAACAGTCATGCTCGAAATGTCTATAGAACCGATCTCTTCTAACCTAGAATGTACGCCATGTTCTACATCGGATCTAGCATTTATTGATGTACTGACATTAGAAGGAGAAGTATTATTTTCTTTGAATGTCTGTGGGTCTGATGCAGGAGATTTTGGCAATTTGGAACTGCCAGCTTCTTGTGAAAATTTTGTTGTCCTCGTCGCAGGTTTTAAGTCGAATGGTGGTGATGAAGGATTTATGTTTCAAATTAATGCTACGGGAATAGGAGAGTCAGATATGAATCTTGTCGATTTGTCTGGCCTTTTCTTTAACATCAATCAAATTGGATGTCCTGGAAGATACATCAATGATTGAAGCTACTATCTCTGATTGTTCTACTTGTGAAATAAGCTATAGATTAGAAGATGGTTCTATAAATACCAATGGAATGATACCTATACCTGGCGATTTTTCAGGTGAAGGACAGTTGATTGATGTTTTAATCACAAATCAATGTGGAACAACAGAAGTGCCCTCTATATCAATACCAGTCATCAATAATCCTGAACTATGCGATGGCGTTTTTAATAGCAATCCTACCATTTTTGATCAATTTCCATTCTTGCTTGACAACTATGAAGACTGTACAGATATAGAATTTCAAATCATAACAAGCGGGATATTTACCTTCATTTATGTATCTGATGGTCAGTTATTTTTTCAGGATGGGAGATTGTTTTGTACAGAAGTGGGTGATCGAGATTGCAGAGCCTTATACGATCTTCATGGCATGCCAACAGTGATCGAAGGCTGCAATATAGTTGATGAAGTTGATGATCTAGCGTTATCGATTTCAGAGTCATTTAGAGATGAAGCATCAAACGCAATTTGTGTCGATGTTACCACGAATGGCATTGAGGATTTACTGTCCTTCCAATTCCAAATAGAATCAGAGATAGAACCTGTGTCATTTAGTAGCAACATTGTTGATGAGTCGACAATTGTTGTCACTGAAGAAGATTCTTTGTTTGTGATTAAGAGTTTATGGATCGCTGGAGATTTGATTCCTATCCAATTGTCTGATACAGATCCGATTTATACCGTGTGTTTTGATTCTGATACTCCACCCGGCGAATATGGATTTAACCTCAGAGATACCGATAGATTGTTTAGTCAATTTGTGGTTAGGGAGCCGACTGGAAGTTTTAGGGAAATACGTGATATAGGGCTGACTGGAAATCTCGTGATCGAAGAAGATCAAGGTGATGGTATGGACACGGATAGCATGGACATGGCAATGGATAGTATGGACATGGTGATGGATAGTATGGACATGGCAATGGATAGCATGGACATGGCAATGGATAGCACGGATATGGAAGAAGAAACTGAAGAAGATCCCATTATGGTAGGATCGATCAATGAAGCTATTGAGATTTATCCGTGGTTAGAAGATATTGATCTTTGTGGCCGAATCGTAACTGCGTATAGTTTTGGTGAATTTACCTTTGTTTCGATTAGTACAGGCAGCGAACTAGAGTTGTTCTTCGAGGATGGCAGTTTCTATTGCAGCAACAGTGACACATTTGATTGCTTAGACTTTTATGGGCTTAACCAAGTGGTTGGGGCTTGGGAATGTCCGCCAGAAATTGGGAGCATCGTTTCTATTAATAACAATTTTAAATCAGCCGTTTCTGCTTCAGATATAGTCGTCTTCCCGAATCCGTTCAATAACTACATTCAATTAGATTCCGATGAAAAAATAATTGAGGTAAGAATTTTCAGTTCTGATGGCAGACAACATGCTGTAATAAAATCCAATGAGACAAATAAACTGAATGTTGCCTCTCTTGAATCAGGTGCATACTTTTTGCAGATCAAGACTGCTCAAAAAACGGTTGTTAAGCAGATTATAAAATTGTAGAACATTACCAAGTGTTGTACATGCAATACCCCAAAGGGGTATCATCAACAGTGGGGGACATCGTCCCCCGCTGTCGTAATGTTTCGACCAGGAGTCCCAACGGGACGACCTTGTTTATTTTGCGAATTGTCTAAACTCTAGGTCGTCCCATTGGGACTCCTAAACACAACATCACTAGGATGGGGCGATGCCCCATCCTAGTGATGTAACCCCTTTGGGGTATTTATTTTTTATCAATCAATTTTTAATAATCCTAGTATTAATAATGATATAAATGGCTTGTATAATGTGTCAGCCCTGAAAGGGCGCAAAGCATAAAGCCAATGGCAACGCCATTGGTATGATGTTGTAATGGTACCACAGCCCTGAAGGGGCGTAAGCGAATAATGGAATTATGCAAAGATTACTTAGTGTTGCCTAAATGCGATATTCAATAAAATTATAATGATAAGTGATTTGTAATTAAGCCCGGCCCGCTGGCTTATTAATTGCTTTTTGAATACCATTTCTATCTATTCATCTATGTTCTCCTGACTTTTGTCAAAATAGGACTAGATAGCTAATAGTATTCTGTATATTAGGATAATGGCTGCTGAACAAATCTTCCAATACTGTAC
>CALLFA010000128.1 GCA_937997635.1 uncultured Saprospiraceae bacterium
GTAATCAGCGGGTCGGGGGTTCGAATCCCTCCATCGGCTCAGTTTTTGAAGAAAAACGGCTTTTTCTAAGGGGGTGCGCCGGAGCTGGAGAGCCGGGCCAGACTGTAAATCTGGTGCTTCTAGCTGAATAGGTTCGATTCCTATCACCCCCACTAGATAATTGAAAGATTGAAGAAAATTGCGGGAGTAGCTCAGTTGGTAGAGCATCAGCCTTCCAAGCTGAGGGTCGCGGGTTCGAGTCTCGTCTCCCGCTCTATATTCAAGCTAAAGCCAACCATTTCTGCCAATGTAGCTCAGGGGTAGAGCACTTCCATGGTAAGGAAGGGGTCGGGGGTTCAATTCCCTTCATTGGCTCTAAGAGTTCATTGAAGAATGAATTGGAAGTTTGAAAATGATAAATGGCTGAACGACCAAGGTCGGGCCTGCCTGCCGATAGGCAGGGGTTCAATTCCCTTCATTGGCTCTAAGAGTTCATTGAAGAATGAATTGGAAGTTTGAAAATGATAAAAGGCTGACGACCAAGGTCGGGCCTGCCTGCCGATAGGCAGGGGTTCAATTCCCTTCATTGAAGAATTGACAGTTGAAAGCAAATTAAAGAATCTTGCTAACTCCTAAACTAATAACTACGGCTTTCAAAGGAAAGCACATATTCAAGTTCAAGATCTACATAAAAGACCTGACAACTTGAAAATTATTTGTAAAAAATTTATTTAACGAATTAAAATATTTTTAAATGGCCAAGGAAACGTTCCAACGTAATAAACCACACGTAAACATTGGTACTATAGGTCACGTAGATCACGGTAAAACGACCTTAACTGCTGCTATCACTAGCGTACTTGCTGATGCAGGTTTATCTGAAAAGAAAGCTTATGATGATATTGATGGTGCCCCTGAAGAAAAAGAAAGAGGTATAACAATCAATACAGCTCACGTCGAATACGAAACAGAAAACCGTCACTACGCGCACGTTGATTGTCCTGGTCACGCTGATTACGTTAAAAACATGGTAACTGGTGCTGCTCAGATGGATGGTGCAATTCTTGTTGTTGCTGCAACTGATGGACCAATGCCACAAACAAGAGAACACATCTTATTATGCCGTCAGGTAGGTGTTCCAAAAATTGTTGTCTTCATGAATAAAGTTGACCTCGTTGATGATGAGGAAATGCTTGAGTTGGTTGAAATGGAAGTAAGAGAACTTCTTGACCAGTATGAATTCAATGGTGACTCTGCTAGTATCATCCAAGGTTCTGCTTTGAAAGCTCTTGAAGGAGACGATGGTGCTAAAGCAAAAATCATGGAATTAATGGCTGCTGTTGATGCAGACATTCCAGAACCAGTAAGAGATGTAGATAAAGATTTCTTAATGCCTATCGAGGATGTATTCTCTATTACAGGTAGAGGTACTGTTGCAACAGGTAGAATCGAAAGAGGAGTTATCAATACTGCCGATCCAGTTGAGATCGTTGGTATGCAAGCTCCAGGCGAAAAGCCGTTGACTTCAGTTGTAACGGGTGTGGAGATGTTTAGAAAAATATTAGAAAGAGGAGAAGCTGGTGATAATGCTGGTATCCTACTTAGAGGTATTGAGAAGACTGATATCAAGAGAGGTATGGTTATCGTGAAGCCTGGTTCAGTAACACCTCACTCACACTTCAAGTGCGAGACTTATGTACTAGGAAAAGACGAAGGTGGTAGACATACACCATTCTTCAATGGTTACAGACCTCAGTTTTACTTCAGAACCACAGATGTAACAGGAGATGTTAGTCTTGCTGAAGGAGTAGAAATGGTAATGCCAGGTGATAATGTCACTTTAGAAGTGAAATTGATCAATCCAATTGCAATGGAAAAAGGTTTAAGATTTGCGATTAGAGAAGGTGGTAGAACTGTTGGTGCAGGTCAGGTGACTGAAATAATTGAATAAAGTTTCAATATTAAAATACATGTTTTGAAGCTAAGCACCTCTACGGGGGTGCTTAGTTGTCTTAACTAATCTCATCTGAAACAGTTCAGATTTGATAAATAGGGGAGTAGCTCAATTGGTAGAGCGTCGGTCTCCAAAACCGCAGGCTGCGGGTTCGATTCCTGTCTCCCCTGCAATTTTGGCTTATTGTCTAATGATCAAAGGATCACTCGATGTAAATAAATATTATGGAAAGTATAGTTCTCTATATCAAAGAAAGTTATAACGAATTGGTGCACAAGGTGACTTGGCCTACTTGGGGCAATCTATTGAGCAGCTCCTACCTTGTTATAATAGCCTCTATCTTGATTGCATTAACCATCTTCCTTATGGACGGTGTATTTAAGCAACTTTTGACAACCGTTTACAATCTGTAAAATGAGTGAAACTGAAACTAAATGGTACTGTCTTCGTGTCATCAGTGGGAAAGAAAGAAAGATTAAAGAGAGAATAGAATTAGAACTCCAAAGAAACAAATGGGATACTGTTGTCAAACAAATTTTGGTTCCATCCGAAAAGGTGTACAAAATTCGTAACGGCAAAAAAGTTATTCTAGATAAAAATATGATGCCAGGTTATATTCTTGTAGAAGCAGTTCCTGACAAATTTTCATCAGAAATTGTTCAAGGGATAGCAGGCATGACTAATGTGATTCACTTTTTAGGAAAAACTAAGCCAATACCTATGCAGCCGTCAGAGGCGAATAGGATGCTAGGTAAAGTAGATGAATCTCAAGATGTAGGAGAAGCATTGATTGAACCATACATTCTTGGCGAAACAGTCAAAATCATCGATGGTCCATTTAAGGATTTCGTTGGTGACATCAAAGAAGTAAACGAAGAAAAGAAAAAGCTCAAAGTAATCGTAAAAATATTCGGGAGAGGGACAGAAGTGGAGTTGAATTTTATGCAAGTTGAAAAACAATAAAACACTATGGCAAAGGAAATAGGTGGCTTTATAAAATTACAGGTGAAAGGTGGACAAGCAAATCCAGCACCACCTGTTGGTCCAGCACTTGGTGCTAAGGGTGTAAACATTATGGAGTTTTGCAAGCGATTTAATGCAAAAACTCAAGACAAACAAGGACAAGTAATACCTGTTGTCATTACTGTGTTTACTGATAAATCATTTGATTTTGTAATCAAAACACCACCAGCAGCTGTCCAATTACTCGAAGCTGCTAAATTGAAAAAAGGGTCTCCAGAATCCAACAGACAAAAAGTTGGGTCTGTATCATGGGATCAAGTGAAAACGATAGCAGAAAGTAAAATGGTTGATTTAAACGCATTTACTGTCGAATCAGCAATGAAGATGGTTGCTGGTACTGCTAGAAGTATGGGTGTTACCATTAAAGGTGATGCACCATGGGCAACAGCTGAAGAAGCTGCTGAATAAATTTGAATTAAAAACGGAGGGAGCCGAAAGGCGCTATTACCTCAAAAATTTTATATAATGGCAAAACTTTCAAAGAAAAGAAGGGAAGTGATGGAAAAACTCGACCCTTCTAAATTGTATCCTCTAACGGAAGCAATGGAAGTCATCAAGAAAGTCAATATGACTAAGTTTGATGCTTCAGTGGATGTACACGTAAATCTAGGTGTAGATCCAAGAAAAGCCGATCAAGCAATACGTGGAACAGTAACACTTCCTAATGGAACTGGAAAATCTAAAAAGGTCTTAGTCCTCTGTACGCCGGACAAGGAATCAGAGGCTAAAGAAGCTGGTGCGGATTATGTCGGTCTTGACGAGTACATCAAAAAAATCCAAGATGGTTGGACAGATATCGATGTTATCGTAGCAGCTCCAAATGTGATGGCTCAAGTTGGTAAAGTTGGTCGTATTCTAGGCCCAAGAGGTCTGATGCCAAACCCCAAGACGGGAACAGTAACACCAAATATTGGCGCGGCAGTAAAAGACGTAAAGGGTGGTAAAATCGCCTTTAGAGTAGACAAGTTTGGAATCATTCATTCTTCAATAGGTCGAGTGTCCTTTTCAGCAGAGAAATTGGCAGAAAATGCACAAGAGTTGTTAGGTACATTGAATAAAATGAAACCTTCTTCTGCAAAAGGAATATACATGAAGTCTGTAACTGCAGCTACAACTATGAGTCCTGGTGTTAAAATAGATCCTAAATCAATCGCTTAAAAACGGAATAGCTATGAATAAAACACAAAAAACAGCGGCTATTGCCGAATTGAAAGATAAATTCGAAAATAATAAGTTTTTCTACATTACTGATTCGTCTACACTTACAGTAGAAGAAGTAAATGATCTCAGAAGAAAATGTTTTGAGAGCAACGTAGAAATCCAAGTAGTTAAAAATACATTAGCAATAAAGGCTTTAGAAGCAACTGAAGAGTCTGCAGCATATGCAGATTTAATGGATGCATTCAAAGGCCCTACCACGATCTTATTCTCAGAAAGTGCTAACATGCCAGCGAAAATCATACACGAATTTCGTAAAAGTCATGAGCGTCCATTGCTGAAAGCAGCATTTATCGAAAGTGATGTATTCACCGGAGATGACCAATTGGATGCATTAAAAGCATTGAAGTCGAAAGAAGATTTGATTGGCGAAGTCGTGTTGTTACTTCAATCTCCAATCAAAAACGTTCTTGGTTCTCTACAATCAGGTGGCAATACGATATCTGGTTTGTTGAAAGCTTTAGAACAGAGAGGATAGGTCGTCATTAATTTGGCTTCCAAGCTCAACATATTTATATATTAATTTAAAAACATTTAAAACCATTTAAAATGGCAGATTTAAAAGCGTTAGCAGATCAGTTAGTCGGGCTGACAGTTAAAGAAGTCAGTGAATTAGCTGATATACTAAAAGACGAGCATGGTATCGAACCAGCTGCTGCGGCAGTAGCGGTTGCGGCAGGCCCTGCTGGTGGAGGCGATGCAGGTGGCGGAGCTGAAAAGTCAGAATTCGATGTGATATTGAATTCAGCTGGAGCAGCAAAACTAGCTGTAGTTAAAGAGGTGAAAAATCTATTAGGAGTTGGTCTTAAAGAGGCTAAAGAACTTGTAGATGGAGCACCTGGTCCAATCAAAGAAGGTGTACCGAAAGCGGATGCTGAATCAATGAAAAGTGCTTTAGAAGCAGCTGGAGCGGATGTAGAATTGAAGTAATTCTTAATCTGTATCCAAATTTAATTGATAAAAGTACCGTTTAGTATATAAATATTGATCGAAGGCCTAACCAGCATATGTGCTGGTTAGGCCTATGGTCGTTTCTGAGTCCCAAAGACTATGAAATATTTCAAATAAGAAATAAACTTAAAAAACGCGAATGGCAGCTACTAAATCAGCTACTCCTGAAAGAGTAAATTTTGGTAAAATTAAACTACCATCCCAATACCCGGATTTGTTAGAGATCCAACTCAAGTCATTCAAGGAGTTTTTCCAGTTGGAAACAACTCCTGAAAACAGAAATGCAGAAGGTTTATTCCGTGTGTTTCAGGAAAATTTTCCAATCACGGATGCAAGAAATATTTTTGTTCTTGAATTTCTGGATTACTTTATTGATCCACCGAGATACAGCATTCCTGAGTGTATGCAACGTGGATTGACATACAGTGTTCCACTAAAGGCAAAATTACGCCTGTCTTGTAATGACGAAGAACACGTTGATTTCCAAACCATCGTTCAAGATGTGTTCTTAGGTAACATTCCATATATGACACCTAAAGGAACATTTGTCATCAATGGTGCAGAAAGAGTTATCGTATCTCAATTGCACCGTTCTCCTGGTGTGTTCTTTAGCCAGAGTTTTCACCCAAATGGGTCTAAGCTTTACTCTGCCAGAGTGATACCGTTCAAAGGTGCTTGGATGGAGTTCGCCACGGACATTAATACGGTCATGTATGCATACATTGATAGGAAGAAAAAATTTCCAGTAACCACATTACTGAGAGCAATTGGGTACGATTCAGATAGAGAAATACTCAATTTATTTGAATTGGCTGATGAAGTAAAGGCCGATAAGAAGACATTGAAAAAAGCTGTCGGAAGAAAACTTGCCGCACGTGTGTTGCGTAAGTGGACAGAAGATTTCGTAGATGAAGATACTGGTGAGGTTGTCACAATCGAGAGAAATGAGATTATACTCGAAAGAGATATTGAGCTAGATGAGACAAACATTGTAGCCATCCTTGAAGCAGAGGCTGATACAGTTATCTTGCAAAAGGATGATGTCACTGAAGATTACAGTATCATCTATAATACACTGCAAAAAGATCCTACGAGTTCTGAAATTGAAGCAGTACAACACATATACAGACAATTAAGAGGTACCGATCCGCCTGATGAAGAAACTGCACGTGGAATCATCGACAAATTATTCTTCTCAGACAAGAGATATAACTTAGGTGAGGTTGGTCGATATAAAATAAACAGAAAGCTTGGTGTCGAAGTAGACAAGGAGCTTCTCGTCTTAACCAAAGACGACATCATCGAGATCGTTAAATATTTAGTAAGCTTGATTAATCAGAAAGCAGAACTAGATGATATCGATCACTTAAGCAACAGACGTGTCCGAACGGTAGGCGAGCAATTATATGCTCAGTTTGGTGTTGGTCTTGCTAGAATGGCAAGAACAATCAGAGAGAGGATGAACGTTCGGGATAACGAGGTTTTTACGCCAATAGATTTGATAAATGCTAGGACACTGTCTTCTGTAATTAACTCTTTCTTTGGTACTTCTCAGCTGTCACAGTTTTTGGATCAAACGAATCCACTTTCTGAAATCACACACAAGAGAAGAATTTCTGCACTTGGACCTGGAGGTCTATCTAGGGAAAGAGCTGGTTTTGAGGTGCGTGATGTGCACTATTCTCACTACGGTCGTCTTTGTACGATTGAAACTCCAGAGGGACCAAATATTGGATTGATCTCAACCCTTTGTGTTCACGCGAAAGTGAATAAAATGGGATTCCTTGAAACACCTTACAGAAAGGTCGATAAAGGAATGGTTGACATTAAAAATGAAGCCCAGTATTTATCTGCAGAAGGAGAAGATTTCAAAAAGATAGCGCAGGCTAATGCGCCGCTTAATGACAAAGGATCATTTACAAGTGAGCGTATCAAATGTAGAGAGCATGGTGATTTCCCAGTTCTAGCTCCAAAGGATATAGAATTTATGGATGTTGCGCCGAATCAGATTGTTGGTGTATCAGCATCTTTAATTCCATTCTTAGAGAATGATGATGCCAATCGTGCATTGATGGGATCTAACATGCAACGTCAGGCAGTGCCATTGGTCAAGCCTGATTCTCCGATTGTAGGTACGGGTCTTGAAGCGAAGGTTGCCCAAGACTCCAGAATGCTGATCAATGCTGAAGGAAGTGGTGTTGTGGAGTATGTAGATGCAAATGAAATTGTCATTAAATACGATATGTCAGAAGAGCAACAATTGGTCTCTTTTGAAAACAACATAAAATCATACAGCTTGATCAAGTTCAGAAGAACAAATCAAGGGACTTGTATCAACTTGAAGCCTATTGTCAAGAAAGGCGATAGAGTGAAAAAAGGAAGTTTGTTGTGTGATGGTTATGCGACTCAGAAAGGTGAACTCGCTTTAGGGCAAAACCTTAAAGTGGCATTTATGCCTTGGAAGGGTTACAACTTTGAGGATGCAATCGTACTTTCAGAAAGAGTGGTAAGACAAGATGTCTTTACGTCTTTGCACATTGAAAGTTTCGAATTGGATGTTCGCGACACTAAATTGGGAGAGGAGGAATTGACAAATGACATTCCAAATGTTAGTGAAGAAGCAACAAAGGACCTTGATGAAAATGGTATCATCAGAGTTGGTGCATGGATTTCAGAAGGAAATATTCTAATTGGAAAAATCACGCCTAAAGGTGAGTCTGATCCTACTCCTGAAGAAAAACTATTGCGTGCAATCTTTGGTGACAAAGCTGGTGATGTGAAAGATGCTTCGTTGAAAGCACCGCCGTCAACCAAAGGTGTCATTATTAATAAGCAATTATTCGCAAGAGCGAAGAAAGATAAATTCCAAAAAGTACAAGAGAAAGAAATCTTGACAAAATTGGAAGACAGGCACGAGGTGACACTTAATGAAATGAAGACTGTCCTTGTGGATAAGTTGATGGTTTTAGTCAAAGGTAAAGTATCACAAGGTGTTCACAGTATTTATAATGAAGAGTTGGTGTCTAAAGGGACTAAGTTTTCAAATAAAGTACTAAAGACACTTAACTACCAACAAGTAGATTACTCTAATTGGACGGACGAGAAGAAAACAAATAGCTTAATCGCTACTCTTCTTCACAACTATTCAATCAAAGTAAATGAGGAAGTTGGTAAATATAAACGTGAGAAATTCAACATCAGTATCGGTGATGAGTTGCCAGCTGGCGTATTAAAACTTGCTAAAGTGTATCTCGCTAAGAAGCGTAAATTGAAAGTGGGAGATAAGCTTGCAGGAAGACACGGTAACAAAGGTATCGTATCAAGAATTGTAAGACTAGAAGACATGCCATTCCTTGAGGATGGAACACCAGTTGATATCGTCTTGAATCCACTAGGTGTACCATCTAGAATGAATCTTGGTCAGATATTCGAAACTGTACTTGGATGGGCTGGAGAGAAAATGGGTAAAAAGTTTGCAACACCAATTTTTGATGGTGCGTCTATTGACGAAATTGAAGATTACATCCAACAATGTAATTTGCCAAGTCTTGGACAAGCATTCTTGCACGATGGTGAGACTGGAGACAGATTCCACCAGGAAGCAACAGTCGGTGTGATCTACATGCTGAAATTATCACACATGGTTGATGATAAAATGCACGCAAGATCAATTGGACCTTACTCATTAATTACACAGCAACCACTTGGTGGTAAAGCACAATTTGGTGGACAGCGTTTTGGAGAGATGGAAGTTTGGGCACTGGAAGCATTCGGTGCATCAAACATTTTGAGAGAGTTGTTGACCATCAAATCAGATGATATAATTGGTAGAGCTAAAGCTTATGAAGCAATAGTCAAAGGTGACAATCTACCAGAACCAAATATTCCTGAATCATTTAACGTACTGGTTCATGAATTGAGAGGACTCGCATTAGATGTGAAGTTCGATTAATATTAGTGAGAACGGGTAGCAATACCTGAGTTGAGTAAATCTTTTAATAAACCTTTTTATAATTAAAAAGTATGCCATTTAAAAAGAGTCATTCGATTAAAACAAATTCGAGTTTTAATTCTATTACAATAAAATTATGTTCTCCTGACGATATTTTGGAACGCTCATATGGAGAAGTACTGAAGCCTGAAACAATCAATTATCGTTCATATAAACCTGAACGTGATGGCTTGTTTTGTGAAAGAATATTTGGTCCCGTAAAGGATTATGAATGTTACTGTGGAAAGTATAAGCGTATCCGATACAAAGGGATCGTATGTGACAGATGTGGTGTCGAAGTCACAGAGAAGAAAGTGAGAAGAGAGAGAATGGGCCACATCAAATTAGTTGTGCCTGTTGTTCACATCTGGTTTTTCAAATCACTTCCAAACAAAATTGGATACCTACTTGGCTTGTCTTCTAAGAAATTAGAAACAATCATATACTACGAGCGCTACGTTGTTATCCAACCAGGTGCCAAAGAAGAAGAATTAAACAAACTAGATCTTCTTACCGAAGAAGAATATTTTGAAGTGCTTGATACACTTCCAGAAGGTAACCAAATGCTAGAGGACACAGATCCTCAAAAGTTTGTTGCGAAAATGGGAGCTGAAGCAGTAAGTGATTTATTGGACTTATTGAAGTTAGATGAATTGTCTGCAGCGCTTCGCCATCAGGCAGCAACAGAAACGTCACAGCAACGTAAGTCAGAGGCACTAAAAAGATTAAGAGTTGTTGAAGCGTTTAGAGATGGACAGACAAGAGTAGTCAACGAACCAAAGTGGGCAGTCATTCAATACCTGCCAGTAATACCGCCAGAATTGAGACCATTGGTACCTCTTGATGGAGGTCGATTTGCGAGTTCTGATTTGAATGATTTGTACAGACGTGTTATCATTAGAAATAACCGTTTGAAAAGATTGTTGGAGATTAAAGCACCTGAAGTCATTCTTCGTAATGAGAAGAGAATGCTTCAAGAGGCGGTTGATTCTCTTTTTGACAACTCTAGAAAATCTAATGCTGTAAAAGCAGAAGGTGGTCGTTCATTGAAATCTTTAAGTGACATACTCAAAGGTAAGCAAGGAAGATTCAGACAAAACCTTTTGGGTAAACGTGTGGATTATTCTGGTCGTAGTGTCATCGTCGTTGGACCTAATTTGAAATTACACGAATGTGGTTTACCGAAAGGTATGGCGGCAGAGTTGTTCAAACCTTTTGTCATCAGAAAGTTGATTGAGAGAGGTATTGTAAAGACAGTGAAATCTGCAAAGAAATTAGTTGATAGAAAGGAACCAGTCATCTGGGAAATCCTAGAGAATATATTGAAAGGTCATCCGATCATGCTTAACCGGGCACCGACTTTGCACAGATTATCTATCCAAGCATTTAAGCCTAGATTGGTTGAAGGAAAAGCAATCCAATTGCACCCACTTGTTTGTGGTGCCTTTAATGCGGATTTTGATGGTGATCAAATGGCGGTTCACGTACCGCTTAGCCAAGCAGCTATTTTGGAAGCACAGGTGTTGTGCTTGTCTTCACACAATATGTTGAATCCTCAAGATGGTTCTCCAATTACTTTGCCTTCACAGGATATGGTACTTGGTCTTTACTATTTAACGAAGGAGAGATCAAGAGACGAAAGTAAAAAGCTGTCTATATTTTATTCTGCAGAAGAGGTAATCATCGCATTTAATGAAGGTCGAGTTGATGTGCACGAAGCAATCAAAGTGAAAACCAATGTGGAGAATGAGGAAGGAGAAATGGTTAAAGCCATTATTGAGACCACAGTAGGTAGAGTTGTATTTAACGAAGCCCTTCCAGAAGGTATTCCGTATACGAATATGCTGATGACCAAAAGAGCACTTAAAAAATTCATCGGTGACATCATCGAAAGAACGAATTTTGAAGTGACTGCTGCATTCTTAGACAGAATTAAAGAATTGGGTTATTACTGGTCATTCAAAGGTGGATTGTCTTTCAACCTTGGTGATCTAATAAATCCAACGATCAAAGAGTCAACACTTGTAGAAGCAAGTACTGATGTAGATGAGGTTTGGGATAATTACAACATGGGTCTTATCACAAACAATGAGCGATACAATCAAATCATTGATAAGTGGACCTTTGCAGATAATAAGATTACAGAAAATTTGATGAAGGAGCTTGCCGAGCACAAGGATGGATTCAACTCAGTGTATATGATGTTGGATTCTGGAGCTCGTGGTTCTAAACAGCAAATTAAACAGTTGTGTGGATTGAGAGGATTGATGGCAAAACCGAGAAAGTCCGGTGACACTGGTGGAGCGATTATTGAAAATCCAATCTTATCTAACTTCCTCGAAGGCCTGTCAGTACTTGAGTACTTTATCTCTACCCACGGTGCGAGAAAAGGTCTTGCCGATACAGCCTTGAAGACGGCAGATGCGGGTTACTTAACCAGACGTTTGGTTGATGTTTCTCAAGATGTTATCATCAATGAAACTGATTGTCAAACACTAAGAGGAATCGATGTCACTGCGCTTAAAGAAAATGAAAATGTCGTTCAGACACTGTCAGAAAGAATTAGAGGTAGATATTCATTAGGTAATATATATGATCCAGTAACTGATGAAATTATTCTTCAAGCTGCTGAATATATAGATGAAAAGACTGCAAATGCTATTGATGATGCAGGTGTAGAATTGGTGAGAATAAGATCAGTACTGACTTGTGAGGCGACGAATGGCGTGTGTGCTAAGTGTTATGGTAAAAACCTAGCAACTGGCAGAATTGCGAACCTTGGAGACAGTGTTGGTATTATTGCTGCTCAAAGTATTGGAGAGCCGGGTACACAGTTGACATTGCGTACATTCCACGTGGGTGGTATCGCATCTGTGACAAAGCAAGAAAATCAATTGATTTCTAAATTCGATGGTAAAGTTGAATTTGATAACGTGAAGACGATTACTTATGTAGATGATGACAGTGTAAAATCTGAAGTTGTTATATCTCGTTCTGGTGAAATCAGAATTGTAGATGCTACGACTGGTAAAGTATTTACGACACTTCATTTACCTTATGGTTCTACGTTGATGGTCAACGACAAAAAGAAAATCGCTAAAGACGATGTGATTTGTGAATGGGATCCATTTAACGCCGTTATCATTTCTGAGTTTGGAGGAGTTATCCAATATGAAGACATTGATGAAGGTCAGACGTTCCGTATAGAAAGAGATGACCAAACTGGTTATGTCGAGAAGGTTGTCATTGAGTCAAAGAATAAGAAGAAGATTCCAACGCTTAAGGTTGTAAACTCTAAAGGCAAAGAATTAAAGAATTATAACTTGCCAGTGGGCGCATACATCTCTGTTGAAAATGGAGCTGAAGTGAGACCTGGTGATAAGATTGTAAAAATCCCTCGTAAGCTAGGATCGATCCAAGATATTACCGGTGGTCTTCCAAGGGTGACAGAATTATTTGAAGCGAGAAATCCTTCTAACCCAGCAGTGACTTCAGAGATTGATGGCATTGTTTCTTTTGGAAAGATCAAACGTGGTAACAGAGAGGTCTTTGTAGAAGATGAGAAAACAGAACAGAAACGTAAATACCTCATTGGATTGTCTAAACACATACTAGTGCAAGAAGGTGACTTCGTAAGAGCTGGTACTCAATTGTCTGATGGTGCTACCGCTCCTGCAGATATCTTAAGTATCAAAGGACCTTTCGCAGTTCAAACCTACTTAGTAAACGGTATCCAGGAAGTATACAGATCTCAGGGTATCACGATCAATGACAAACACATTGAAGTAATCGTGAGACAGATGATGAGAAGAGTTGAAATAGAGGATCCGGGTGATACTATCTTCTTAGAAGGTGAGGCCGTAGAGAAAATAAACTTTAACGAACAGAATGATTGGATTTTCGATAAGAAGTTTGTGACAGAAGCAGGCGAATCAGATACAATGAAAGCTGGTCAACTTGTTTCTATCAGACAATTGAGAGAAGAGAATTCATTGTTGAAGCGTAACGATATGAAGATTGTAGAATTTAGAGATGCTGTTCCAGCGACAGCAAAACCAATGCTACAAGGTATTACCAAATCATCATTGGGTGTTGTTAGTTGGATTTCAGCAGCATCATTCCAGGAAACGACAAAAGTGTTAAGCACCGCTGCAATAGGAGCGAAGAGGGACTTGTTGAATGGATTGAAAGAGAATGTCATTGTAGGTAAATTAATACCTGCAGGAACAGGAATGAAGCAGTTCAGATCAATGAAAGTATTGCCTAAAGAAATCCTTGAAGAAACGGAAGGCGAAACGGAAGAAGTTGCAGAAGCAGCAATCGATATGTAAGACGATATAAACGCTTTAGATAAAATAAACCTCATGGGATATTATGTTCTATGAGGTTTTCTTTTTTAAAGAATCCCTCAATAAAAATTCACAATATATCTGCCTAGCATCATTTATTATTAGCTATACGAGCTACATCTCGAAGTACAGGTCGGAAACTGAGTAGATTATAGTTATTCACATGCTAATAGCTAGGTTTGCTATCATTGTAAACTGCGCCGCATTATTCTGCAAATAGAATTCAAAAAAGAAAATCGGAATGTTTATCTATAATTAAAAGCTCATACTCAAATCCGTTGGGTATAGCTCCTAGCTAATCTTCATCTTCGACAAATACCGATGCACATACTTCCCTATAATATCGAATTCAACATTGGCAGTATCGCCCTCTTTTAATGTTCGGAATGTGGTATGCTCATAGGTGTAAGGAATGATAGTCACCATGAATTGATTGTCCACAGGATTGATCAATGTCAAACTGACACCGTTGATACAGATAGACCCTTTGTCAACAAGAAGATGATCGTATTTGTTATCGTAAATGAATGTGAAATTCCAACTGCCATCTCTTTCTTCTACAGATTTGCAGATGATGGTTGCATCGACATGTCCTTGTACCATATGACCATCGAGTCTTGATTCCATGGTGATGCATCTTTCTAAATTGATCAAATCGCCATTGACAAGCGAACCAAGATTTGATTTGATTAGCGTTTCTTCTACTGCGGTTACGGCATGTTGATTGTTTTGAGTCTCTTCAATAACCGTTAAGCAAACACCATTATGTGAAATGCTTTGGTCAATGTATAATTCATTTGATATAGGAGACTCTATATAAAAGGTTTTATTAGTACCCTCTGATGTGATTTCCTTAATTGTACCAATTGTCTCAACAATACCTGAAAACATTAGTTGCCTTTTATAAGATGAATCGTGCCGTTCATTATGGATCCTTGTAGATCTTGAGAATCATTACGTTGTTCAAAAACGGTTACTTTATAAAAGTAAACACCTTCTGCTAATTCTGAACCACTGAAATTTGTGCCATCCCAATTTAGTAAAGGATCTTGTGTCTCAAATACCTTTTGCCCCCATCTGTTGAATACTTGCATGTCAACTCTGGCTATAAATTGAGCTTCAATAGGTGTGAATAAATCATTATCACCGTCGCTATTCGGAGTGAAAGCATTTGGAAGACTATAGGTAGGGCAATTTTCTGAACATACAAGAGCACTAAAAGGTCCTTCATTACCAAGACCATCAATGACAGTCACTGCGTAGCAACCTTCCACGCCAAATTCTGGTTGGTGTTCGAAGCTGTTGTCAACGCTAGTGCCAATGAGTTCAAGTTCGCTATCAGGTGTCAAGGAGAAATAAATATTGAAGCCACTCACCTCATCCATTGGATCGCAAGAACCTTGTAATACCGAAAAGCTGATGAAGTTGGTCGGATTATCAGGTAACAATTGATTTGGATTCGTACAGATATTTTCGATACTGACATTAACTTCGCAAGTTGTGCTGTTGTCCATTGGAGAAGAACAAGCAATTTGAGAAAAATTTGTAATTGGGTCTGGGGTTGTTCTCAAGCCATATGAGCCAAAGCTTTCTACTAGATAACACGATTCAACACCGTTTTGTAAGTTGGTATCTGTAAACGAATTCGTCTGTGTAATGCCCAAAGTATCAAAGACGCCATTCACTTCCTTATATACAATGTATGTAGTGTTGAACCACGGTACTTCCTCTCTCCAGTTTAAGTTCACAGCTCTGTCCAAAGGACTTGTCGTCAAAAATACGGTGCTTGCATCTTCTGGGCTTCTTGGGTTGTTTCTTGTTCCTTCAGTTAAGAACTCAATTTGATAAGTGTATTGAGTTTCAGCGGTATTGAGTCCTGTATCAATGAAAAATGTATCTATTGGTGAGGAGAAAAACTCTGCTTCAAAAACCGCGTCGGCCAATGGCATAAAAACCACACCATCTTCTGATCTCAACAGTTGGTATATGTATGGCCCTGGATTCATGATTGTGTCTAGCTCTTCAGCGATTGGTTTTGTCCACTCTATTTCAATGCTGCCTTGATCTTGACTGGTTTCTAATACTGAAGCTTTTGTAAGTAACGGGAAATCTTGTTTGATTAAAACACATATTTCATTACTAGCAATCGAGGATACAATATTAAACGGGTTGCCAGTTTCTGTACGCAGTGCAAATTCTGCAAGAACACGATAACAATAAATTGTACCCGGCTCAACATCATCGTCATTGGCAATATAATTCCCATCTTCAATTTCAGTCGTATTAAAAACAATTTCTTCAAAACCAGTACCTTCTAATCCAGATGAGCAACTGTCCATGGAAATTTCAGAAGTTCCCACTCGTCTCCATACGGAGAATCCTAAAAAGTATTCATCTTCCGTAACCTCACACACATAGGGATTATCCCAAGTCAAATTGACTTCACCATTTTCTGAAACAGCATCCAAATTTTCAGGAGGAGGTCCGATAACTTTGATGCGAAGAGTCTTTAAATCAGCTAGGCCTGTCGTATCTCCAAGCGCATTATCTACTGCCCTAAATACAACTTGATAAAATTCATCAGAAATGTGATTACAATTTGTTTGCCATTCAAAAGTCGATGTAAATGACACTGATTGAAATACATTACTATTCGTCAATGTGGCTGGAGAATTTTCTATGGTAAAAGGACCACCAGATGCTCCTAGTGATACAAATTGAACTAGAGAATCAGCATCAGAGACGTTTACAGGGATAGTCACGGTTTCTCCTGCTATGACGCATATCTCGTCAACGACATCTATAACAGGGGGTATGTCTTCACAGTTTCTCACAAAAATTTGCATGTCTCTTGTGGTTGAATTGACCAACACGCCCTCTCGAAATTCATTGATTTTGAACGCTATATTGTATTCGCCGGCCCTCTGTGGAGTATTCCAAATAAATGTACCTGTGATAGGGTCAAGACTAATTTGATTATCTGATCCAGGATCGATATCATCGGGGAAGACATAATCTGGTACATCTGTATCCCTAGCAAGCCGAGGCACTGTAAATTCATAGGCAATACTATCGCCATCAATGTCAAATGCATTCGGATTGTGCACAAATACTTGTCCTACACAAGAAAAGTCAATCGGAGGTTGTAACATGACAACTGAATTATTGACTCCTTGAAATTGAGGATTTAAAAGTGTAAATGTTGTTTCAATATAGAATGGAACATTTACAGAGTTTGGAAAATTTACATTCAGTATAGATGCTACTCTGTTTGGATCCGTAACAGACATGGTGTAAGTGCCTCTTCCAGGATAGGTATGTTCGGCAACATAGAAATTGACCTTAATGTCATTCGCTAAGGGCATCCCATTTCCATTTACCCGACCGATTAGTTGCATTGATCCATCACCCCATTCTATGATAATACTATCTCTATCTGCATCTACACTACTTGTTCTCGTATACGTTGTTACAGTAGCACGTATGGTCTGGTCATCAATTTGCTCATAAGTGATTTCTCCAGCTCTATTGTGTGTACTCCAAACTGTGGTCACACAACTGAGTGAAATAACAATAACAACCAATAATGTAAGAATGCGCATCATACAATCAGAAAATTACTTAAATCTTACGAGAATAAACAGCTACAACAGCGCTAAACACTCTTTTAAACTTTCTTCCCAGTGCTTAGGTTTAATTCCAAAGCGAGTTTTTATCTTTTCTTTAGATAAAACGCTCCATAATGGCCTTTCTGCTGCTGCTCCATATTCTTTTGTTGTGATGTCATGTACTTGACATTCAATGTTTTCCAGTTCAAAGATCTTTCTAGCAAAAGATGCCCAATCAGTTTGACCTGAATTACTAAAGTTATACACACCGTTTTGATCATCAGACCAACCCTGATGACAAATCTTATAAATCGTATCTGCAATGTCTCTTGCATACGTAGGTGTCCCAATCTGATCTGCTACTATCGATAGTTCGTCTCTATCATTGCCTAGTCTTCGCATGGTTTTGACAAAGTTGTTTCCAAAGGAAGAGTAAACCCAAGAGGTTCTTACGATGATGAATGACTTTGCGTTTGAAATGATTACTTGATCCCCTTCCAACTTAGTAAGCGCGTAAATGCCTTTAGGTGAAGTTTTATCATTTTCCATCAGTGGTGAATCCGAATCAATATGATATACGTAGTCACTTGATACGTGAATTAATTTGGTGTTTGTAGAATTGCAGGCTTTAGCCAAGAGTTCTGGGCCCAATGCATTTACCTTTCTACATAAGTCTATCTCAGACTCTGCTTTGTCCACTGCTGTATAAGCTGCGCAGTTGATGCATATATCCGCGTTGCTTTCTTTTAAACGAAAAGCTATATCTGCTTCATTTGTAATATCCATTTCAGGAATATCAAAAAAAGAAACTTTCCAATTTTCGTAATTATCCTTAAGAACAGCTAATTCACTACCGAGTTGACCATTCGCACCAGTGACAAGTATATTCATGTATTTATTTCTCTCTTAGATAAATGGTAATGGGTACTCCCGTGAAATTAAAATTTTCTCTGAGTTTATTTTCTAAAAATAATTTATAGTCTTTGCGAACAAGTTTCGGGCTGTTGCAAAAGAACGCGAAGCTAGGGTAGTAGGTTGGTAATTGGCTTACGTATTTTATTTTGATGAACCTACCGCGTTGACTCGGAGGAGGATTACGCTCAATTATTTCGAGCATGACTTCGTTTAACTTGGAGGTTTTTATTTTTTGTTTCCTATTGACAAAGACTTCTTTAGCAATTTCCATTGCTTTGAAAATACGCTGCTTTTCTAAAGCAGAAATAAATAAGATAGGGACATCTGTAAATGGTGCAATTTTGTGTTTTATTTTTTCTTCATAGTCTCTAGCAGAATTTGTTTCTTTCTCGAGCAGATCCCATTTATTAACCAAGATAACTAGCCCTTTTTTTCTTCTTTGCACTAATGATATGATACTCATGTCTTGAGACTCTACTCCAGTCTGTGCGTCAATCAATAACAAACAAACATCTGCTTCTTCCATGGCTTTGACTGCCCTTATCACTGAATAAAATTCCAAGTCTTCATGGACTTTTTTCTTTTTTCGAATTCCTGCAGTATCGATGAGCGTGAATTGCATACCATACTTATCATAGTTGGAATCTATGGAGTCTCTTGTTGTACCGGCTATGTCAGTAACGATGTTTCGCTTTTCACCTAGCAAACTGTTGATGAATGATGACTTGCCTACATTGGGTTGACCAATAACGGCAAGTCTTGGTATGTCTGGATCCATTTCTTCTTCCTCTTGTTTTGGAGGTAAGATTTCAGTAACCAAATCCAATAGTTCACCAGATCCGCTTCCCGTTATTGACGAAACGAAAACAGTATTTTCAAAACCTAATGCCCAGAATTCATTGGCAGATAATAGTCGAGTGTTATTGTCTACTTTATTAACAGCTAAGACGACTTTGGTATTTTTGCCTTTTCTCAACATGTCAGCCACATCGGCATCTAAGTCCGTGATGCCTGTTGTCACATCTGTCATAAAAATGATGACATCTGCTTCCTCTATGGCTAGAGTAACCTGATCTCTTATTGCTGATTCAAACACATCATCCGACCCAGACACAAAGCCTCCAGTATCAATCACTGTAAATGCTCGTCCATTCCAATCAGAGAATCCATAAATACGATCTCTAGTCACACCACTTACATTATCTATAATGGCTTTTCTAGAACCTATCAACCGATTGAATAAAGTTGATTTGCCAACATTTGGCCTTCCTACGATTGCTACGACTTCTCCCATTTATTGGTAACCGAATTGTTTTAGTTTTTGATTATTGTTTCTCCAATCATCTGCTACTCGCACATACAATTCCAGATGAATGCGTTTGCCGAGCCACTCCTCAATATCTTTACGCGAATGAATGCCCAGTTGTTTGATTGCTTTACCTCCTTTACCAATGATAATTGCCTTTTGCGTTTTCCTAGACACAAAGATGTTGGCTCGGATTCGGACAAAGTCTTCTCCCCTCAATTCTGTTTCTTGAAATTCTTCAATGGCGACTTCTGCGGAATAGGGGATTTCTTGATGGTAGAGTTCTAAGATTTTCCCTCTTATAATTTCACTCACAAAGAAACGCTCTGGTTTATCCGTCAATTGATCCTTTGGATAATACTCTGGACCTTCAGGCAATAACTCTTTAATCTTACTGAATAAATCATCAAGACCGATGTGATCTTTAGCAGATATTTTAAATGTGTGATCAAATTCAACTGCAGTTTGCCATGCTTTTGTCACTTCTTCTATCTGTCCGTCTTCTGCTGCATCAATCTTATTGATGACAAGTAGTTTAGCTGATTTAGTGTTACTTAATTTTCTAATCAGATTAGACTCCAATTGTGGTTTTCGCAAAACATCTATAATCAATAAAGACAGGTCAGCGTCTTCAAATGTGGATGCAGAGAATTTGTTCATGACTTCCTGCATCTTATAGTTAGGGTCTTCTATCCAACCTGGTGTATCTGAAAATACGATTTGGTGTTCGTCGTCATTGTATATGCCCATGATTCGATGCCTTGTGGTCTGAGGTTTGCTGTTTATCACAGACATCTTATCGCCAACTAAAGCATTCATAAGCGTTGACTTACCAACATTTGGCTCTCCGATAATATTTACAAAACCTGACTTATGCATCGATTAGTATGTCAATTGTTTAATACTATTTGTCATCAAATATTCGAGATGAGTAAGGATAGCAGATGGTTTGAGTTTTCTCCAATTTAATTCATTGAATGTTGCTCCAATATTTACATAATTCTGTAAACGAATGGACTCCATTTCTGATAATACATGTTCGTGCGTATTGATAAAACTTATCCAGCCCCCTTCTTCCTTTACATCATCATACCATTCTTCATAGTAACTGTCATCTGAGTTGTGAAAGTTCATCACATTGTCACAAAAGACTGCAAATTTCGTAATGTCATGATAGGTCAATGCATCCACAACTTCTCTCTTTAAAAACATGATGTCATTTGAAATACAATCATTCCATTCACCAATCAACTCAATACAAGCAAATTTTAGCGAGTAATCGACAAACAAAATTTTGCCGTAAAGTGTCTGTGATCCAAACTCATCCCACTGCGGATGAATAAAGAAATTGTACACTTTATTGCGAAACATGAACTCATCATAAACCCTACCATAGAAAGGAGATCTGTTGTCCTCTGACGAAATGTAATGATTGCGCCATTTATGATATGGTTCTATATCGTGCATCAGGTGTAAAGGTACTTAAGTACGACAGCAATTACAATGTTGGAAGTCAAAGTTTCAAAAAATAGAATGATGAGTCAAAATTCTACATATAACGTAAAAAATAGCTCACGGTTTTGTGGAAATTGACTAGTCACAATTTGAACTTCGATGAAATAATATTTGGAAGGGAAAAACTAAATGCTAAAATCTCGTCGACCACCTCAACTCCAATCCCCTAAAGTCAAGAATTTCATAACATACCCCAGAATTACAAGCTGGGCCACCTTGTCGTTCACCACCAAACAGTCTGAACGTATTTTTCGAATTTGGACGGTAAGTCAGATATGCGCCGAGAAAATTCTGTCTGTTGGACTCGTCCCTGATCAAAAATGGATCAGTCGTCGATTCAGCAAGAATAGCTAAAATGATTTTGGATTTATATCCAAGTTCAAATTGAAAACTCAAATTTTGAGCCGTACCAGTATCACGATCAAATCGCTGCCATTCTAGTTCAGGAGAAAAGACCCATTTTGGTGATAACGGAATTGTGGAATACAGACCTAAGGTCAATCTGTTGTCTTGTGCTTTGAATGGATCTTCACTAAAATCAACAAAAAATCTATACGGAATGAATGTTGAAATTTGGCTTGACCACTCCAAAAAGAATTGACGGAATACAAATGAGTTGTTTCCAAATTGATTTCTTGCTAGCGAATGATTAAAGGACAAGACGTCGCCTGACTTAAACCCGTAAGACAAATCCAGCTGATAACCATCTTCGTCAAATGGATTTGGGACATGGGTCGATCTATTTAACGTACGATAAGTGAATTGCTGAACTAAAGCTGGAGGTTCATTAACTCCTGAGCCGATTATGAAATTTTCATAGTCCTTCAATTCTAAACTGTAGCTCAGATTAGCGACAGAGCCATTGAGTCCTATATAGATTGCTCGGCTACCGAAATCATCAGCTTGTTGTGCATATTCTAAATAGTAGCTGAGTGTCTTTGTGATAGGGCCTTCAAATTGTATCCCAATAAAATTATCAGCATCACTGCCTTCCGACGTGTGATTGAGTAAGTGTAAGCCTATTTTGTGTTTTTTGTAATATCTATATTCACCAGTCACCACATTCACCAGATCTGTTCTTCTATCCTCTCTATCAAAAGTCGGCGGGAATAGATTGAGCACATCGGCTCTGATGGCTTGCACCTTCCACTTTTTGTTTTTGTACTGCACTGATCCGCCCAAGAAGTCTCTATGAAAATAATTTCTGGATCTGAAGCCCAATTCTTCAATGACAGCACCTCTGATTTCAAAACCTCTCAGCAATAAGCCTCGACCAACTGTTTCATAAATGTTGCCAAGTTTAATGTCCCATCCTTTTTTCTTGTATTGCAATAATGCTTGAGATAAATCCAGATAATTTCTATTAGAGGAAGCACCAGAATAAAACTGTTCTATGGTGACGGATGCTCTGAATGCTTTCTTGCGATATGTTAGAATGGTTCTGTTGTATAGTGAGGCAAAGGAGTCTTCAAATTGATTTGGCAATTCTCCATATTGGGGCTCTAACAAATTGGTTCCGCTAAATTGACCTAGGACTGTATTGTGACCAATAATCAATAAGGAGAAACAAAGGGTGAATAGGAATTGTCTAGTCAAGGCGATCAGCTACTTCTTGTTCAATTGTTTTTTCATCTCCACTGACATAGCCTTCATGCAACCACACCACTTCATTATGTTCATCCAGCAATAATAGGGTAGGGAATGCCTGGTATTGATAGGCATTCATCACTTCGCAATTGATGTCCTTTAAAATGGTATAATCAATTTCTAGTGAATTGGCCACGCTAGCCACTTTTGAAATGCTTCGTGGTCCATCACAGCTAATGCCTACAACAGATAAGCCTTGATCTTTGTATTTAGAATAGATGTCGTTTAGTTTTGGCATCGCTTTCGTACATGGCTTGCACCACGTAGCCCAAAAATCTATGATGGTCAATTTTGACCCTTTGATTTCGTCCAAGCTAAGCAATTCGCTATCGGTAGATTCTAAATAAAAATCATCGATCACTTGGGCATTTGCATTGCTACAAAAACAAAGTAAGGTAAGACAGAATATGATGTATTTTTGATAAGTATGTTTCATAGTCTATAGTGCATCTTGTATTGCTTTAATGGCATCATCTAGATCATTAATGGCTACTTGTCTACCGCTAAATACAATTTTACTATTTCTATTCAAAATGACTAGTCTGTCTCTCGCAGATTCGAAATCCCTGGAGACACCACTTCCCATGAGGCCAAGAGGATATGGCGCATTTGCATTGTCTCTGAATCCTTGAACTTGACTGGTATTACCATCCCACACATCGATGCCGATCATCTGGAAATCTGGATTTGCACCAAATTCATCGTGAATCTCAGCAGTCAACGTAGGTCCAGCGGAAATACAAGGAGGGCAACTGTATCCGAAAAAGAATATAGCGACAACTTTATCTTCCAATCCTGCCAAACTTAAATCACCACCATCTAAAGCATCTAAAGTGAAATCTGGCGCAGATACTAAATTAGAATCATCCTCAGATTCTTCCATAGCAGGAGGGCCAATCGTAGGGGCAGAACCACCAGAATCTTCAGTTGAGCATGAATAAAACACGCTTAAGGAAAAAATAGACAGATATAAAAGATATTTCATTGCTTAAATTATTTATTAGCCTGAGACCATATATTATACGGTTACAATTAGTATATGGTTGCCTGTGTTCAAGGAATTATTTGGATTTTATTCTTTTACCAAAGTATTTGGGATTCACTATCAACAAACCGAATGATTCGCCATCTTCTTTTTCTTGTTTGGCATGATGTGCGCCATGTGCCCTCAGTATTGCTTTTGAGTACTTCGAGTCTAATTGACGAAACCATTTGAATCTCTGATGAATGTAAACATCGTGAATTAAAAAATAAATCAAGCCATATATGGAAATGCCAATCCCGACAAACAATAGAGGAAAATATTGATCATACAATCCTCCGAATAAATAGCACAGAAAGCTCGGAACGGCAAAAACTAAGAAAAATCGGTCGTTTTTCTCAAAAAAGCCATCATTCTCATGAGGCTTGTGGTGGTCTTCATGCCAACTCCACAAAAAACCATGCATCAGATATTTGTGTGCTGACCATGCTACAAATTCCATCGCTAACACAGAAGCGATAGTGATAAGCGTGTATACAACAAATGGTGGCATAATTATCTTGTTTGGAACATATATGATTAGTCCAAATATACTCTATTTTCTGTCTTTTCTGTAGTAGATATGGACTGCTCTTCGTTTCTCATTAATGGAATTTCCATGTAAAAATCCGTTCCGACATTTTCTTCCGTTTCAAAGTGAATTTTGCCATTAAACGTGTCAATCATATTTGCAGAAATAGCCAATCCCAATCCAGTACCAGAACTCTTTGTCGTGAAATTTGGTGTGAATACCTTCTCTCGCATGTGTGTTGGTATGCCAGTTCCATTGTCTGAAACTTTGATAATGGCTTGTTGACCCTCAGTATACAATTTTAAATGTATGATGCCTCTCCTTGTTTCAGGAATTGCTTGCATCGCATTTTTAACCAAATTGTTGAGAATCCTGATCAAGTGATGTTTGTCTGCAAATACGAAAATGTCATCTATGGGCTCTTCAAGATAGACATCCATATCATCACGTTTTCTAAATAAATCATGAATGGCTTCGACAACTTCATTGAGACTGACACGTTCATTAGATCCTTTTGGAAGTGTGCCAAAATTTGAAAACTCGTTAGCTATCTGTGTGAGGTTTTCTATTTGTTCAATGAGCGTTTGAGAAATTCTATCGACAAGCAAATGTGGGTCAGCGTCAGCAGTATTGATTGCTTTTTGCAGATATTGAATACTCAGCTTCATCGGTGTCAAGGGATTCTTTATTTCGTGAGCTACTTGCTTTGCCATTTCCCTCCATGCCAAATCACGTTCGGTTTGCGCGATTAACTTAGTACTGTTTTCTAATTTATCAATCATCTGATTATACTCATTCACGAGTGCTCCTAGCTCATCATTTTTATTGTAAATCAGCGGTTCATTTTTTCTACCTAGTTTCAATTGCCGCATTCGTTCTCCAATAATCGCAATAGGATCTGTAATTGGTTTGGAAATGAAAATCGCAATTGCGCCAGCGATGATGAATAAGAATACATAAATGTTTATGAGTGTGCCCATAAAGTCATTCACATAACTGATTCTTTCCGATGGATTATTGGATACTATTTTTATAAAAATATTGTTATCGTCAATAAAGGATAATTTACTTGTCAATCCATAAGTCGTACTTCCTTTGGTGGTAAACTGTCTAAGCATGAGACTTGTGTCTTGTACGAATTCGGCTTGTGTAAACATAGGTGCGCTAATGTTTGAGGCCAGTTGATCTCCGTCTTGACCAATGACATATACGTGGATGTCCTCAGAGTGGTGAAGATCGTTTATTGTGTTTTGGAATGTATTGAAATCAAAATCTCCTTCTTTAAATAAACGCATTGTCATGTCTAGTTTTCTTTCCAGCATATTGTATGCATAGTTAGAAGACATGTTATTGAAAAAGTAAATTGTCACAAAACCAATTACAATAAATGACAAGACGATGAGTAAGATGACAGTGATCTGTAATTTATTTTGTAGTGAATGGAAGAAAATGCCAGTGTTGATTTCTTTTGGAAGAAAATTGAAAAATTTGTTTGCCAGTAACAATAGAAAGACAATACCAATGGATACCACAAATAAATAAGAGAAGAGAGATATCGGCTTGATGAGATCGATGACATTTTTGACAGACAAAGCATTAAATCCATTGTCAAATTGATGACTGATGAATTTTTTACCATTGCTGACATAAGCTTCACTTATAGCATTAAAATTATAGTCAATCGGGTATGTTGCTTTTATATCTCCGTGGTATCTGTGTCCTTTATACAACTGAAAGTCGTCAAATGCTTGTCTTTGTTTTTCTTTGGAAAATGCCAGATACAGACGAAATGGACTACCCGTATGATTGACATTAATCAATTCAAAGTCATAGAAGATGGTTTCACTAAATGGGTCGAATTTAATGTTGTCATCTATAGATACTGATCTATCGATCGTGTATTTGACCTTATCTAGGAGGTATTCTGAATCTTCAATAAGAGAATTGCCTTTGGTATCAAAACAATAAAAGTGGCTAAAATCATAGCCAAGTTTTTGCTTGAAATCAGTAGTGACATTTTTATAATAAGCTTCAATATCGTAGGAGGCTATTTTTGCTGGTTCTGGGATGGTACTGATTTGGTTAAGATCCATTTCGCCAACTTGATCTTTCAATTTTTTGACGAGTGAGATTTGTAGTGGATCGAGTTCTTTGAATGATTCCTTTACTGCTGTAGCAATACGGTTGTCTTCTTGCTTGTTAATGTTGTGAAAGACCAGTAAAGACAGAAACGCACTGAAAATAATGATCCACCAAATACACCAAGTGATTGTCAATCGTTTGGTATCCAAAAACAAATCAAGAAATAAGGTATAAGACGCAAGCGCGATAAAACTCGGAATAAAAGGCAATTGCAAACCATACATCAACGGATAAAACAGCAGAATTGACCCAAATGCCAATACAATTCTCTGATTGAATTCTGGCTGGTAAGCAATCAATTTTCTATACGTGTAGAACTGGAAGAAGAAAGAGACAATGAACAAAAGGGATAGTATTGCAAAAATGGCAATGCCTTGAATCTTTGTGGTAAATACAGCCTCGATATTGACCAATTCGTGCAAAGGCTTTTGTAAGCCTCTGACAATGACGGCAATAACAGCCAATAAGCTGTAAAAACCAGAAGATATGAGAACTCCTTTCATCAAGGAATGAGCTTTGATACACTCAAAGTTAACACTTTATACATTATAAAAAATATTAATATGTATAAATTACTCATGCAATGTCGCTGCAGGCGTCCCGCCTCAGCCATTACGCTGAAAACACAGACTTCAGATAGCAAGTGCCGTAGGAATGTAACCTGAGGTAGTCGTAGGTTTCAACCCATAGTATATGTGCTTACATTAGACCAATTTGGTGCGTGTTTTTGAATCAAAAATCATAAATGCAGTCTCTGCAGGCGTCCCGCCTCAGCACATAATATAATGAACAATGGACTATGGACTAATGACCGATGGACTAAAGAACAATGGACTAAAGAACAATGGACTAATGAACAATGGACTAAAGAACAATGGACTAATGAACAATGGACTAATGAACAATGGACTAATGAACAATGGACTAAAGAACAATGGACTAATGAACAATGGACTAATGAACAATGGACTAAAGAACAATGGACTAATGAACAATGGACTAAAGAACAATGGACTAATGAACTATGGACTAATGAACAATGGACTAATGAACAATGGACTAATGAACAATGGACTAATGAACAATGGACTAAAGAACAATGGACTAAAGAACTATGGACTAAAGAACAATGGACTAAAGAACTATGGACTATGATCAATAGTAGCTTATTGACTGTTCTTACACATTACACCTAAGACACCCCCTTTAAAGAACAACATATTATCGTACTTTTACTTCGTATTTGACTCTATCGCTCCATAGCAATATGGGGAGGAAAGTCCGGACAACGTAGAGCACCATGCCATCTAACTGATGGGGTCTCACAGCAGTGTGAGATACAGACAGTGTCACAGAAACTAAACCGTCACGCAGTACTGCGGGATAAGGGTGAAAACGCGAGGTAAGAGCTCACGTCCCGTCGGGGTAACTCGACGGGAGGATAAACCTCATGGGTTGCAATGTCACGTATATTAGGAATTAAGGCTCGTTCGGCCGATTTCACTTCGCTTTAGGGTGACGTGATGTCCTAAGGGGTAACAGCTAGATGTTCCGTGTGAACGGAATGCCAGATAAATGATAGAGCTTGCGTCTTTGGCGTAAGGACAGAATCTGGCTTATGATAATACATTTATAAAGTCAGTCTTTTTCGGAAGGCTGGCTTTATTTGAAGTTAAGGACATCGAAAGTTGGGTAGGATATATCATAACAGTAATCATGAACTCAGAATTCTGTGCTGCTTCAATCTTTTCTTTCAGCTACTTTTTATATGAATGAATTGCTGGTTAATTTTTTTTTAAAAGATGAGTGAATTAAAAAGTGTCAATTAATCACCATTCTGCATCTATCTTTTAGTGGAAGGATATAAAGATATCGTTTGAAGATGTTAAACTACTTTTAAACTTTCATGTCATGCTTCTTAAAAATCCATGCCATCGGAAAATTTATTGAAATAAAAAGTTTAGGAAAGTATACACGAGAATTAAATTTTTATTATTATTGAATAACTATTACA
>CALLFA010000129.1 GCA_937997635.1 uncultured Saprospiraceae bacterium
CAAAGAAGCGGGAACATTGTCAGAAGGCAATTACCAATTCACAGTTGATGCTTCACAGTATCAGCCAGGCATTTATTATTACACTGTAATTGTGGGGGCTGAACAAAAGACCGGCAAAATGATCTTGATTAAATGATGCTAAATGAAAAATAACCTCTGAAGAAATCGATAATCGCTCATTAGTAAAGCCCTTATCCTTAAGTTCTGTTCATGAACGATGGACAAATGCGAACAAGAACAACTTAACTGGGCATACCCGTACAGAGTTCATCGTTGGAATTGGATTTGAGGCTAATGGTGAATTTTTAAAACATCAGAGGTCGACTTGATATCAAGTTGGCCTCTTTTGATTTATCTAAAGACATCAGATCTTACTCACAGTAAATGAAAAATATCGCTCTACTCAATTAATATAAATCCAGCCCAGTGCTTTGGTTGTGCACCCTTATTTCTCATGTCAAGTTTTGCATTGCGTAACGCAGTGGCAGGACTTTGACTCTTTTGCAACAAATTGTCATAAAAGAGAATCATCAAATCTTTTGTAGCTATATCGTCCACATCCCAAAGACTTGCGATAATATAATTCACACCTGCAAGTTTGAATGCGCGTTGCAAGCCAAATATTCCTTCAGTGTTGTGATTGTCACCCAAACCTGTAGCACATGCCGATAGTACGACCATATCAGTATGTTGCAAATCTAGTGCGGTCACTTCTAAACCTGTCAAGATACCATCTTCGCTCGAACCTTGAATAGCCTGGCCCTTCGTCCAAGTATCATTAGCTCCATAAAACATAAGTGCAGATCTCAGCAAAGGATTGACTGCTCTTTGAAGGCGATCACGACTGGATTCAACATCAACAGATATTTCCTTTTCATTAGGGGTCAGAAATACACCATGAGTGGCAAAATGTAAAATACTAGGAGCATGCTCTCCGACAAAATACTGTACTGTATCCTCGGTCGCAGCATCTATCGTAAGCATGGTCGTCGCTAGTCCAGCAAGTGATGCAATGTGTCTAATTTCCTTAACTTCATCAAGTGTTTTTGATAGTGGTTGTACACCGCGACGCAAATCTCCTCTAGAGAGCGAAGTCTCTCTTTCTTCATATTCGCTCTTATCATTTGGATCATACAGAATATGACCCATCAATACGATATCCTCAAATTTAGACTCCTTAGTTTTTTCATTAAGAAGATCACGTAGAGCTGAATAATAATGAAACTCATATGTAGAAGCTAGATATTTATCTGTTTCATCTTGCAATGACTCAAAAGCGATACGATGTAAGTTGCTGGTTGGAGAAAGATAAACAGTCGTAATGCCTTCGAGATGTTGGCTCAATGGCTCCCAAAGGATGTTGTGCAAGCTCTTCCTCTTTGAATCTGTACTCAGATAATCTGGCTGTGAGCTTTGACTATGGCTTAAAAATAATTCTAATGTTTTTTCTGCTGTCAATCGAACGTATTGTGGACTTTCAAAATCTTTGCGGATGATGATTCCATAATACATCCACTGAAATTCTTGCTTGTCATACACGCGTATAAAATCTATAGTCGCTTCATCTGGATCAAGTTTGTTTTGCAACTCCTCCCATTTAATGTTTTCATTATTGAGTCTTTCTTTGAGCTCTGGGTGATTGAGCATTTGATATGCAAGATTTGCGTATGAATCTTGTAAATAAATTAAATCCAAACCCTGACTTTCAAGTTCTTCAGTTGTCAGCAACTCAGCATCAGCAATTTGTTTATTTAGATCGTTGAGTTCCTGAAGTTGTTGGCTCAGTGCATCATCATTAATTTCTTGGATAAACTGATTTGTTGACACACCATAATCCAAAGCCAGTGATTTGGTATTCAATACATAATTGGTTGCGAGTTGACGGGTGGATTCAGAATTGTATGAGGTAGCATGTGAATAAAAGTCAGTATTAATTTTATTGAAAGTATTTGCAAACTGTGTGCGTTGTTCGTTTGGCAAAAATAAATATGTAGACTTAAGTCTATGCATATTTTGAGGAATGAATATATGCCAGATAGAATCTGCCAGTTCATAGCTCCCCACTTGTTCATAACTTGATGCCAGTTCAGTGTATGAGCTAACTATTTCAGGATGTCTCTCATCAAAATTCGCAAGATTAATATTCAATGCTTTATTAAAATAGTCAATGGCACTTTGGTAATTGCCATTGTCCTTATGTACCAAACCCAAATTATTATAGGTAAATGCTAAACCATGAAGGTTGTTTTTAAATGATTCAAGATTTTTTTGTAATGCTTTATTAAAGTATTGAATTGCTTTTTCTGAATCCCCTTGCTCTTGATAAATGAGTCCTAAATTATTATAATCGAAAATAATTGCTGGATCCTTTTCGCCAAAATGCTTAAGCTTTACATTGAGCGATTTATTAAAATAGTGAATCGACTCTTCGTAATCATCCATTTCCAAATGAATTAATCCTAAATTATGGTAGGTCCTTGCTAAATCAGGATTAAATTCATCATAATTCTCTAGCTTAATTGCAAGTGCTTTCTCACATAAAGATTTGGCCTTTTCGACATTGCCTATGTTTAGATAAAAACTTCCTAAATTATTCATATCTCTTGCAACGCGTAAATTGCTTTCTCCACTTAATTCGATATTAATTTGTAATGCTTTGTCAAGATAATTGATGGCATTATTGAAATCACCGATATCCGCATGCAGTGTTCCTAAGGCATTATAAGATTCACCCAACAGTCGATCGGTCTCTTCTAATTGAGGAAGTCTGATATCCAATGCCTTTTGATATAATGTATTCGCTTGTTCATATTGACCAGTTTCCCAACTTATAATTCCTAAACTATGGTAACATGCAGCAACATCAAGATGACTTTGATCTAAAGTTGAAAGTCTAATATCTAATGCCTGCTGATAAAATTTCTCAGCATCATCAAATTCACTAGTCACCCAAGATGCGTTTCCTAAACCAAAATAACTATCTGCAACATCCAGATGGGTTTTCCCCAATTGTTCTTGCCTGATCACTAAAGATTTTTCAAAAAATCCTTTTGCTTTTTCAAATTGCCCCAAATACAAATTTGTTCTTCCTAAATTATAATTTGAGTCTGCAATGAGCAATTCATTGCCTTCCGATTGATTCGTCCTAATGTCAAGCGCCCTCGTAAATAAAGCTTCTACTTTTGAAAATTCACCCATTCTCAAATACAAATGTGCTAAACGATCAGAATGTACGGCCACATCAAGATGATCCGCACCTAATGAATCTATATGCGTTTGTAAAATGTCTTCAAGTTCTGCAATAGTAGACTGAGAAGATAATGTCCAAGTAGTGCAAAGTGTCAGACATAAGCACAGGATATATTTATTCATTGTGGATATTGATTATGATGCATTTCCTTTATAGGGCTTGGGTATTGATGGGTATATTCAGCCGCAGATTTAATATTAATATGCATATTAGCTATTCAAAACCAAAATTGAAGGTGTTTTAACTAAAATTTAAGCATTTTCCATTAACGGAAGTAAATTTCTTTCATATTTCTCTGATTATTTGATAACGGTTCTTTTTGATTGACGATCTTCATTATAATGTAAACACCATCATGTATAGAATTTTGATTCTTCTATTCTTTACACAGCCTGTCATAAGCCAGATAGCAACAACTGACTATGTACCTGGACAAATCATAGTCAAATTTAAAGAGGGTAAATCGACAATTCAAAAGGCAAATCTTAGAGCCAAAATGAATGCGAGCTTTCGAATAGCGAACACCAATCGCAATTCAGAACTGTGGAGTATAGCTGAAAATCAAGATATCCCCGAATTCATTAAGCAATATCGTAATCATAGAGATATTGAGTATATAGGACCAAATTATTATTATTACCTCAACGATGATGATTACAAAGAAAGTGAGCTTTGTGATGATGGATTTAGTACTACCCAAGAAGAAGATTTATCTCTTTGGCAACAACTAAAACGTTTCTTTTCAGAGAGCTCTTCAAAGCGTATCAACAGCCATCTAATGGATGTGACAACCGAACCAGACGATTCTCAATATTTGAATCAATGGGCTCTTCAAAATTGGGGTCAAAACGGCGGAACTCCAAATGCTGACATTGATGCACCAGGAGCATGGGATATGATTACAGATAGTCCGTCTGTCGTCATAGGAGTCATTGATACAGGTGTAGACTGGACGCATCCAGACTTAGTGAATAATATCTGGCAAAATCTGGGTGAGGATGCAGACGGTGATGGGCGAGTTTTAGAATGGAATGGGACGAGCTGGATTTTTGACCCAGGTGACGTCAATGACATTGATGATGACGGTAATGGAAAAATAGATGACTTCGTTGGTTGGGATTTTAGTGACAATGACAATGATCCTTCTGATCATAACGGACATGGGACCCATGTAGCTGGGACGATTGGAGCCGAAGGAAATAACGGTATCGGAGTCGCTGGTGTAACATGGAACACACAGATTGCAGCACTTAAGATATTTTCAAATGACAGGACTTCCTCCAGTGTGATCGCAGAAGCCATTGATTATGCAGTCATGATGTCTATACCCTTGAGTAATAACAGTTATGGAAATAGTCAAACTGACTCCCATTTGGCTGACGCTTTAGAAAATGCTCAAAATCATGGCCATCTTTACATCGCTGCTTCAGGTAATTACAATACCAACAATGATGACAACCCTTACTACCCTGCTTCCTATCCATTTGATAATATTATCAGTGTGGCTGCAACAAATAACAATGATATGCTTTGGGATCACTCACCTAATGTAGGATCAAATTATGGTGTCACAAATGTTGATATTGCTGCTCCTGGCAGGCTTATACTTAGCACTGGACCACAGAATAGTTATTTCAACAATACAGGTACATCTATGGCTGCTCCTTTTGTCACAGGTGCATGTGCTTTGCTTTGGGAACAACATCCAGAATTGACTTATACTGATATAAAAACTGCACTGTTTAACTCAGTCGATATCTTACCCAACTTGTCAAGCAAAGTTTTAAGCGGAGGCCGTCTGAATTTACGCGAAGCCTTAACATACTATAATACGACTCCTCCACCTATTGGATGTAGACAAAGTGATTCGTTGGCTTTAGTGGCATTCTATGATGCAACAAATGGAGAAAATTGGATCAAGGGAAATTGGGATCTCACACAGCCGATGGATACATGGAGAGGAGTAAGCGTAAATTTTTCTGGATGTGTTATCGGTTTAGACCTCCCTGGCAATCTAAGTACGAGTATAGGAACACTAGCTCCAGAGATAGGTAATTTAGCTACACTTCAAATTTTAAATTTAGCTGATTGTAATATTGAAGGAAGTATACCTGCTACAATTGGTAACTTATCAAATCTTCGTGAATTAAACTTATCCTCATGTAGATTTGAAGGAGATTTACCAACTTCAATTGGTAATTTATCAAAACTGCGATTATTAAATCTCAGCGACAACGAAATAGACGGCAACATCTTCCTTGAATTAAATGATCTCACAGCACTTGAGTTTTTGGATATGGCTGGTTGTGAACAAAGCGGTGATATTCCAAGCGATCTAGGGTATCATGACAAATTACAGCACTTGGATTTAAGTAATAATGGATATGTCAATATGCATGCTTCATTAGGCAACTTGAAAAATTTGACCTACCTCGATTTGAGATCAAACGATCTTATTGGAGAAATTCCTTTTGGCATATACAGCATGTTTGGACTCAGGCATTTGGATCTATCAGAAAATTTTGGACTCGGTGATTCAATCCCGCCTGAAATTGGTAATCTAACAAAACTTCAGGAATTACATTTAAGCCGCCTCGGATTAACAGGTAGTATTCCCCCAGAAATAGGAAATCTAGTTAGTCTAAAACATCTTGATTTAAAATCTAATAATCACAATGGTGAGATTCCAGATGAATTGGCTAATCTATCAAATCTCGAAACTTTTCACTTGGGAAGCAATCATCTTACTGGATCAATTCCAGCATGGATAGGTAATTTTTATAATCTGACACAACTGACTTTAGATGACAACAAGTTAACTGGGACTATCCCAGCAGAAATTGGTGCTCTTGCAAGCTTACATTATTTGACAACTGATCAGAATTCGCTATCTGGCTGTTTTGATCCTAACTTACTCAATCTATCATTAAATGGAAACCATAATTATTTTATCAGTAATGGAAATAATTTTGATGCCTCATGGGAAGAATTTATAGCTAATGGCACAGGAGCTTGTCTGGAGTTCTCAATTCCTGCTTGTAGACAAGCTGATTCCTTAGCTCTTGTTTCCTTTTACAATATCAATGATGGTGCAAATTGGGAGTTTGCTTGGGATTTAAATCAGCCAATGGATACTTGGGCAGGTATTGATGTGAATGGTTTTGGTTGTGTCTCACGGATTGAAATTGTAGAAGAAGAACTGATCACCACTTTTCATTCAGACCTAGGCAATTTAAGCTACTTGACACATTTGATATTAAGGTATGCAAATATTACAGGCGGATTCCCACAGGAAATATTGGGATTAACGAATCTTCTTCGTTTGAATTTAAAAGGAAACTCTCTGGTAGGAAATCTGCCAAATCAAATTGATCAGTTGACAAGACTACAACGATTCAACTTAAGTGAAAATAACTTCACTGGAGACATACCAACTGCGTTAACAAATCTCGAAGATCTTCGCTCCATTAATCTAAAGGGTAATGACTTAACAGGTCACATTCCAAGTGAAATCGGCAATATATCAACTCTAAATTTTCTAGATCTTAGTGGTAATGAACTGACTGGTCCTATACCAACTGGATTAGGTAATATAAGCAACATAGAGGAAATTAGATTATACAATAATAATCTAATCGGGGGTATTCCTAATGAACTTGGAAATTTTCAACAATTGTCTCATTTTGATATAAGGAATAATAATCTGAGTGGATGCTTTAGCCTCAATCTACAAAACCTGTGTGGCTTTGATATCCCAAGTTACAGAATAGATGATGGTAATAACTTTGCTATGAGCTGGGAAAGCTACTGTGAAACTGGTGAAGGCGCATGTGAATTGGTCTGGCCCGGTGATTATGATTATAATGGCATTGTTGCAGAACAGGATGTATTATATTGGGGCTTAGCATACGGCTTTACAGGTGATGCAAGACTAAACGCAAGTTCAGATTTTGCAGGTCAACTAGCAAACGATTGGTTGCAATCTGTCCATGGCATCAATAGCAAACACCAAGATGGTAATGGCGATGGTATTGTAAATAATTCAGACTTGCAGACACTTGAAGATAATTTTGCAAGCATTCACGATTTTACAAATGCTGTGTTCCAACCTGACTCGATAATTGTTGAATTTGAAGAAGGAGGATCAATTAGTGGTAATCCACGCTATGATGTATACATCACTTTTCAAGATAACGAATCCATTGATGTACACGGAGTATCTGGTGTAATCGAATTTGGAAATTGGGAAATAACGGATGTCGATGTTGATGTGAGTAATTCTTCTCTGGAGCCCTCTGAAATATTTAAAGTGTATGACCCCATACATAATCGGCTACATTTTGCGCTAACGCGCACAGACAAAGTCAATAAAGAATGTGACGGACCAATCGCAAGTTTTATTATTGAGACAGGATTTTCCCCAGCTGATGATTCTTATAGCTTTACTATGGAAAACAGTAAAACCATAAAAGCAAATGGTGATATCATACACGTGGCTGCTAGCAGCTATTATCCTCAGAAAATTTCAAATCTTGCAGGTAACGATTTAGTCATTGGCGCTTCAGTTAGACACCAGCAATGTCTTTCATTGGGATCTGTCTCTTTGAATGTTGAAGGTGGTGAGTCTCCATATACATACAGTTGGAATACTGGTGCGACAAGCAATAGCTTAATCAATCTAACAGAAAATACGTATGAAGTCATAGTGACAGATGCTATTGGACAAACGGAAAGCTTATCTGTTGTTGTTGAAGGTCAATACATTACACTCCCTGATGAATTTGGCAACTATCCCGATTGCATTAACCCTGCTTGCCCAACATTAATCAGTCCAGTTGGGAGGATAACTGACGGCACCTATCATGCGAATACAGCCATAAATGCCATAGCCACTATTGATGGAAATGTCGAATTTAAAGCAGGCGAAGTAATTTTATTAAATGAAGGGTTTGAAGTATTACAGGACAACATCTTTACAGTAGAGATAGGAGCTTGCGAAGATTAACTACAATCTATGAAACCAGTTTACATCGTAGCACAAATAGCTGTAAAAGACTATAAGACTTATTTTGAGGAATATGCTTTGAAACTAAAAATCGTACTAGACAACTTTCAGGGAATAGCCTTAGCAGGAACAACAAAAGCCGAAGCAAAAGAAGGAAGCAATTATGGCAATTGGACGGTGATTATAAAATTTCCTTCGCGAGAATTAGCAGATGAATGTATGAGTTCGGCTGAGTATGACCGTTTGGCTTCTTTGCGTAAAAATGAATTGACAGAAGGTGGCAATGTTATTTTGATACCAGGGAATGAGTAGCGTCGGATATAAACAATATTTACTCGTCGAATAAATTTGACGCGCAATGAATGTTAACCCATTGTTCGATTATATAATTTCCACAATCCTCTTCAACCTCAAGACAAGACTAATTTCCAAAGATATATTTCTAATCTGTTGTTGCGGTAGGCTTAACCGATTGCTGCCAAGAGAAAAAGGATTGGTGATATTATCAAAAGGAGGCTGATCAAACTGTTTGGAGATATCTGGATGTATGCTTACTTCAATTGCTCCACCAACTAACTCAGAAAAGTCGTATTGAAATCCACCGCCAACAGTAAATCCATAATTAAAAGAGTTTACAAATTGTGGGGCTGGCGTCCAAGGAGCAAACTGTATAAATTCTTCTAAATTAGTCGATACAGTGTACTCGGCACGAACTCCTAAAATATAGTAAGGCTGAGCAGACTTTTCCATATTTAGAATTCGTTTTGCACCTGCAATCAGATTTACATTGTTAAAAATGTATGATTGGCGTGATCTAGAAGCAGCTGTACCTGTGGCATTAACGAATGTTCTTAATTCTGTGCTTCCACGTCTATGAAACCCAACTTCAGCATACAAAGAAGACGGTTCATTTTCTTGATAACTTTCAATGAAAAATGAACCATGATAATTAAAAAGAGCTCCCCTATCAGGTAAATTTCTCCATCGTTGAAAAGCTAATGACGGACCAATTTTTGGTCCAAAGACAAAGCTTTGCGTATGTCCATCAGTGAGTAAAAACAGTAAACAAACTCCGATAAGCAATAGGGTTCTAATCTGGTGTGTCACTTGCATGTGTGTGTAGCTTTTGATGTGATGTCTTAAAAGTAGCATCATTATTTGAATTATACTTACTCCAACTTAATTCTTGTCCGACAACAATAGGGCTGTGAATGTTATTTGACTGGATCAGTATGTTGGGGTCTAATTGATATTGTTCTGCAATGGATTGGAGCGATTCTCCAATTTGTACAATATGAGAATAGGTGATGTCTTTTATATTATTAATGATGTTGCTAACATTGACTCTCGCCATAGGTCCTGAAGAGCCATCAAATTGATACAGCGCATAATCTTCAATTCGAGAAATTAATTTTTCAGCGTAATGTGGGTCAGTGGCATATCCAGCCTTTTTAAGGCCTTTGGCCCACGATATATAATCATGAGAAGGGATGGAAAATAAAAAGCCATATCGATAAGATTTTCGTGGGTTTAATAAAAATTCGGAATGTGCAACATACGAGTCATAAGCAGATTCGAAAACACGAAAACAGCTTTTGGTCAATTGATTGTTTGCACCATAATCGTCATCTTCTTTGTACATTTCTTTACCCTGCCAGCTGTTGCCACATTTTATACCAAAATGATTATTTCCAATTTTACTCAAGGAACTTTGACCGATATTAGATTCTAGTAATCCTTGAGCTAATTTTATTGATGCAGGAATACCTGTTCGATGCATTTCTTCAATGGCAATGTCCTTATGAGTATAGATATAGTCTTGCACATCAGCCTGAGCTGTTAAGCCTATAGTGGAAGTAAAGCTCATATAGATCAACAACAATCTCATCATATTCAACATAAAGCTTATATATTATTTTATGTTTAAATCAAACTTTATTCCAAAGAATTCCATTACTCTTGTAATACTGCATTAAGCGGACATTTATAATCAACTCTAACACGAATTATATGGATTTCTTAGATTTATTAAAAGGACAATTATCTGACGATGCAATTGATGGATTAAGCAAACACACAGGCATTAATGATTCTGCAAAGACTAAGAATGCTACGAATGCAATCCTGGCCTTTTTGACAAAGGCATTAGCAAATAATACATCTTCGTCCAATGGTGCAGGAGCATTGATGGGTGCGCTAGATCGAGATCATGATGGTAGTGTTTTGGATGACATCATGGGTTTGTTGACTGGAGCCGTAGGTGGCGGCTATAATTCAAAAACATTGAATGGCATAGGTATTCTTGGACATATATTGGGAGCACGACAGAATTTTGTGGTAGAAGCCATTGCAAAAATGGTAGGGCTTCAAAAAAATCAAACTGCCATGTTGATGATTCGATTAGCACCATTGGTGTTAGGTATGTTGGGTAAAAAGAAGAAAGAAGAGAATTTGAACGAAAGAGGTTTATCAGATTTGTTGTCAAATACAGTGTCGCAGAGAGAAAACAATAGCGATCAAGGAATTCTTAGTCGAATATTAGACCGAGATAAAGACGGAAGCGCCATGGATGAAATCGCTAAAATGGGGATGAGTGTTTTGGGTAATTTTTTGTTTAGATAATGCTTATAATACAAAAAGGTCCGTTGGGAAAACAGACCTTAAATCAATGATTGAGTAGTTCTTGAATTAGTTTTTCTATTTCTAATATAGAAAATATTCAGATTATCTAAAATAATTAACTGATTTTATTCCAATAAAAAAACCCTAACTGATTGATACCAGTTAGGGTTTTTTCTTTCAACAACGTGCGACGTTACTGAAGCTTTGCTTCTAAAGCAGTAATGCTACTATACACCATAAGGTCATTAATGACATTTTTTGATGGAACGAAGCTTACTTTAGGCAAAAGCTTAAAAGCTTTCAATAGGTTTTTATATTCTTTCCACAAAGACTTGTCCTCATGAATCGCATGCTCTATTTCTAGGTTTTCAACTAGAGAAGCATCAGAATAAAGATATCGCACGATGTGATTTTCAGTGTAAGTTTTATCCATATAAACTTTTTAGTTAGAAAAAACATCGTGTCCATTATAAACTAAATGTTAAAGGAAATATTGTGCCGATTTTATTTGAATCCAATAATTTAACAATTTATGAATATCTTCAATATATAATTTGGCTATATGAAATCTACGAGAATCCTTTTGATTCTGTGCTTGTTATTCGCATTTGAAATACAGATCAATTGTCAAGATGCTACGGATGTATTGTCCTATCGTAATGTTGGTCCCACACGTGGTGGTCGTGTAACTGCTGTTGCTGGCGTGGCATCTTTACCTAATACATACTATATGGGTGCAACAGGTGGCGGTCTCTGGAAGTCTGAAGATTATGGAACCAGCTGGAAAAATATCTCTGATGGTTATTTTGAGAGTCCGTCAATCGGAGCAATTCGCGTCTGTCAAACTGATCCCAATATCATCTATGTGGGTACAGGCTCGGATGGACTCCGTAGCAATGTCATCAGTGGTAAAGGAATATATAAGTCAACAGATGCAGGGAAGACCTGGACACATATAGGATTGAAAGCGACAGGGCATATAGGTGCTGTCGAGATTCACCCTGATAACCCTGATGTCGTTTTTGTGGCAGCCATAGGTAACGCCTTCGATGCAAATGAAGAACGGGGAATTTACAAGACTGTTGATGGTGGAAAAAACTGGAATAAGGTTCTGTACATAAATGATAAAATTGGGTTTTCAGATCTAGAGTTTCATCCGACAAATCCAGAAATTGTATATGCAGGAGCCTGGAAGGCACAGCGAAAACCTTGGACGATTATATCAGGAGGAATGCAAGAAGGAGGGATATATAAATCTGCTGATGGAGGAGAGTCATGGAGCCAATTAAAAACGGGGCTGCCTACTGGGCTAATTGGCAAAATTGACCTTGCCGTGTCTGCCGATAAAGCTGATCGGCTATACGCGTTGATTGAAGCACCAAAAGGAGTAGGTGGGCTGTATGTTTCTGAAATGGTAGGCGATAGTTTTAAAATTGTATCCACGAAAAAAGAATTATTGGATCGTCCATTTTATTATTGTAATGTCGATGCAGATCCCAATAATGCAGATGTTGTTTATGTAAATTCAACTCGCTATTTCAAATCAGAAGATGCTGGTAAATCATGGAAGCGCATCAACACGCCGCATGGTGATAATCACGATATGTGGATAAATCCAAACAACAGTGATCTGTACATTCAAGGAAATGATGGTGGTGCGAATGTTACCTTCAATGGTGGAGTAACATGGTCTTCTCAATTGAATCAATCAACGGCAGAGTTGTATCAAGTTGAAGTGGATGACCAACATCCGTATTGGCTTTATGCAGGACAACAAGACAATTACACAACGATCGCTGTACCAAGCAATCCACCACATGGTTTGCAAGGTGGAGGTTTGGCATATGCCACAAATACAGGAGGCTGTGAAACTGGTCCCGCTGTACCAAAGCCAGGCAATCCAGATATTGTATACTCAAATTGTAAAGGAAGATTCGGCGTCTTCAACAAAAAGACTGGCCAAGAAAAAAGATACTATGTCGGCGCCTCTAATATGTATGGACAGAATCCTAAAAATCTAGAATATCGCTTTCAACGTGTCTCGCCTATCCACGTCAGTCCTCATGATCCATCCGTGATTTATCATTGTTCGCAATTTGTACATAAAACAACTAATGAAGGGGAAACCTGGGAAACCATTTCACCTGACCTGACAGCCTTCAAAGAAGAAACCCAACAAATTTCAGGATCTCCAATCACCCGTGACATTACTGGTGAAGAGTTTTACAGCACAATTTATTCCATTAGAGAATCGCCAGTCGAACAAGGTGTTATTTGGGTTGGTGCTAATGATGGCCCTATCCATGTCAGCAAAAATGGAGGCAAATCCTGGGACAATGTAACGCCTTCAGGATTTAGTATGGGTGGTAGAGTGGACAGTGTAGAACCATCTCCACATCAAGCGGGCAAAGCCATTGTCACCACTCTGCGATATCAATTAAATGACTGGAAACCATACATCTTTAAAACCACCGATTATGGCATGACTTGGGATCTGATTACAAACGGAATTCCATCTGATTATCCAGTTCGTGTTGTGAGAGAGGACCCCAATAAAAAGGGCTTGCTATATGCAGGCACAGAATATGGTATGTTTTTATCCAAAGATGATGGCGAAACATGGAACAGTTTTCAATTGAATTTACCTGTAACGCCAATTACTGACATTAAAATAAAAAATTACGATTTGGTCTTATCCACTATGGGGAGAGGGTTTTGGATTTTGGATAATTTATCATCTTTATATAATGTGGGTAAAGAGCTGACAGACCATCAATTATTCAAACCAAAAAATGAGTACAGGACAAGATATCGCGGCACAAGTAAATCCTCAATTCCGTATTATCCATCACCTGGAATGGACATCGATTACTATTTAGCAGACACAGTGACTTCTCAACTGAGACTTGATATTTTAAATGCAGATCAACAAATCATTAGGAGCTATTTTTCTTCAGCGCCAGAAATTGTGGAAAGTAGGGACCGAGATATGGCTACAGGTTTTATCAAAGAAGGAGCAACGCCTTCACTCAAAACGTCAACAGGGATGCATAGATTTAAGTGGGATGGTAGACATGCTGGACCTTGGGATAAAAAGGAATCTAAAGCTTTCAAAAGTGGTCCATTGGTTTCTCCTGGAGATTATGCCGTGAGGCTTACCATAGATGGAAAATTACTTGAAGAGACATTCAAAGTAAAACCTGATCCTCGTGTTATTGCAGAAGGCATTTCCATTGAAGACATGAAGGAACAAGAACGATTAGCCTTAGAATGCGTGTCTTTGTTGAATAAAGCAAAACGTAAATTATACAGCTTAGAACGGGAAAAGGAGTCACTAAATGACAAAAAAATGGTAGAGAAAGCGGCTCAACTTACTGGGGCAATCAATGCATTGAAAACAATTGAAGGCAGATATCAGAAGCCTGCTTTGATTAGCCAAATTTCATATCTGTATTCCATGCTTAAGCAAGCTGACCAAAGACCAGGCAAAGACGCTTACAAACGCTTAAATGATTTAAAAAATATATTTCAAGAGTTGTCTGACTAATTTGGGCATAGATACTAAAGACAAAACTACATATGAATTCAACTATTATTGAACAGTTTCCGTCATTATCAAATATGTATAATGGCTCAAGAGGCATTTTTCTAGATGGACCAGCAGGCGTACAAGTTCCTAATTCTGTCATAGACGCCATTTCCGATTATTATAGACAATCAAATGCCAATACTCATGGAGCATTTGCGACGACTCAGCAGACAGATGTAATCATGCATGAGACAAGAGAGACATGTTGTACTTTTCTAAATGCCGCCAGTCATAAGTGTATTTCCTTTGGCCAAAATATGACCAGTCTCAATTATTCGTTGAGTAAAGCTATTGGTAGACAGCTGAAAGAAGGGGATGAGATTTTAATTACACAATTAGACCATGAATCCAACAGAGGGCCATGGCTACGCTTGCAAGATCAAGGCGTTATTGTCAATGAAATAGCCATTCTTGCTAATGGAACAATTAATTACGATGACCTAGTGGCTAAAATGTCTAGTCAGACACAACTGCTGTGTATGGGCATGGCTTCGAATTATACAGGAGCAGTTAATGATGTTGCTTTGGCTCGCAAAATAACACACGATCACGGAGCACAATTACTATTAGATGCTGTTCATTATGCGCCACATTTTAGTATTGATGTGCAAGAATTAGATTGTGATTTTTTATTATGTTCTGCCTATAAATTTTATGGTCCTCACGTTGGGATACTGTATGCTAAACCTGGGTTGCTCGACACTATGGATACTGACTTTTTGCGTACAGCTGATTCAAGTGCTCCATACAAAATTGAGACAGGGACCTTAAACCATGCAGCAATTGCCGGGGTAAAAGCCAGTATAGAATTTATTGCTTCAATGGGTTCTGGCGACGCATTAAGACAACAACTAGAATCGGCTTATGGCTTAATAGAAAAGCATGAAAAAGCATTAGCGACTCAATTGTATGGCTTTTTAGATTCTTCAACAAATTATACTGTTGTAGGACCAGACTTTTCTTCTAAGCGGGCCCCTACCTTGTCCTTTTTATCTGCGAATAATGCATCACTTCAGTTATGTGAAAAATTGGCCGACCACAATGTATTTGCTTGGGATGGGCACTTTTATGCCTTGCGTGCATCTGAAGTGTTAGGGAATGAAGACAAAGGTGGCGTAACCAGAATGGGCATTTCTGTTTACACGACAGAAGAGGACATTAATGAAACAATCAGTACGCTAGAAAACCTTGCCAGCTAGATTAAAATTCCAGATGTGTTTTGAATTGTTTAGACATGGATAATGTTAATAAGGCTATGATACAAAAGAGCGTTTTATTTATACTCCTGTTGTCTGTTTCGGGAACACTATATTCGCAAACTGCACCAGATTTTTCATTCACAACATTAGAAGCACAGTCACAAAGCCTTGATGATTTAAAAGGAGAAGTCTTGTATGTGAGTTTCTGGGCCAGTTGGTGTAAACCGTGTATCACCAATTTTGAGAAGTATGAAGAGATGAGAGCTGAACTAGCAGATATTGGCGTCGTCTTATTAAATGTCAATATTGATAAAGATGAATCTAAATGGCACAGTGCGATGGCAAAGCATCAAATCATCGGTACACATGTCAGAGGAAGTGAGTTGGATAGTTTGCAAGAGATGTATGAATTATACAGCATTCCTTCGTATGAAATTATTAATAAAAAGGGGGAGTTCGTGTATTTATCGGATAGGCCAAATAGAAATATTATTGAAGAGTTTAAACAATGGGTGAAAGAATAGTTTCTAAATTTAGAAGTCGAGACTAATCTGTCAAATAGAAAAACATGATTGAGAATTTTTTAAGTAATTGGACATCCTTTTTCGTTACTGCCGTTATATTCTTTGGTGTATACCTTTTGGCGAAATTTATTTTGGATAGACAAGCGAAGGGGAAAAAGGACAGTACAGTCATTCGGACAATTATATTATTTACACTTGCACTTATTGGGATAATTGCTGTTATGTTAGCCATTCCAATGCCAAGTGACATTAAAGGACAAATAACGAGTTTACTTGGCATTGTCATCTCTGCAGTCTTCGCATTGAGTTCGGCAACCTTTATCGGAAATGGACTTGCAGGAATTATGTTGCGATCGATTAATAGTTTTAAGCCTGGTGATTTTATTCGGGTAGGAGATCATTTTGGTAGAATTTCAGAACGAGGTTTATTTCATACAGAAATCCAAACGGAAAACAGAGATTTAACCACACTACCTAATTTATATTTAGCGACTAACCCAGTAAATGTCACGCGCGAATCAGGCACTTTTATTTCAGGTGAAGTATCTCTTGGATACGATGTATCAAGAGTGAAAACAGAAAAACTATTACTAGAAGCAGCAAAGGAAGCGGGATTGACAGATGCATTTGTATACGTGACAAGCCTAGGAGATTTTTCTGTAGTCTATAAGGTGCACGGATTATTAAAAGACGTCAAAACAATTCTAACCGCTAGATCAAAATTAAATGCCATGATGTTGGATACGCTTCACAATGCTGGCATAGAAATCATGTCTCCTACTTTCGTCGGACAACGACAAGTAAATGAAATTGAATTCATTCCTAAAAAACCTAAAGCAAAGGAAATAGAGCAATTAGAAAAAGAAAACAAAGCTGTTGGAGCGCCAGAAAATAAAATGTTTGACAAAGCTGAGGAAGCAGAATCCATCGAAAAGAAAAAGGAAAACCTCGAAGGTGTCAATAATAAGATTGCTGAGTTAGATAAGCAAATTGCTGCTGAACAGGATAGTTTAATCAAAGAAAAACTTGCTGGTAAAAAACAACAGCTGACTGAAATAAAAGAAAAAATTCAAACGAGGATACAAACAGAAGAAGTAGAGTTGGATAAAGAAAAATAGGTATTACAACTACAAGGAATTTACAAAAGTAAAATAGGCATCAAGCACTTCTTCCGGTGCTTCATCATGAGGATAATGTCCAACGCCTTCTAAAATATCTACTTTCCAGTGAGGCAATAACGTCTTACAGTAAAGAGCTAGATGTCGACCAGACACAGGATCTAAAGGGCCATTTATAAAATGTAAAGGAATAGTAGCATCCACAAGAGCAGCTTTCCACCGCTCAGCATTTTCTCTACGATCAGTGATGTATTTCATCAGTTTATACGTGATGCCTTTGCCATCTTTATAAAGCATTAATTGGTAAAACTCATCTAGCTCTTGTTCCGTCGCCTTCTTGTCACCGTATATTCTATCGAAACTGCGACGCAAACTCCGTTTACTCAAAAATTTGTTAAAAAACCACCCCATCGGGCTATTGAGGATTTTTTGGATGGGTCTTGCATGGTGTAAATGTGGGAATAAACCTCCATTTAAAAAACAACAAGATAGTGGTTGGAACCCAGAACCCTTTCTATCAGCAAAAGCTGCCAACATCTCTTGCGCAACAGAGACGCCATAATCGTGGACCAGTAAATGGGCTTGATCAATATTCATTTGAGATAAAAATGATTCGTGTAATCTAGCTTGATCGCTTAGCGAATAGTTATAATTTTTTGGTTTGTCCGAATACCCAAAGCCGATCATATCAACGGCAAAAACAGTGAATTGTGACGTAAGCGATTCCCACATTTTATGCCAATCCCAGGAAGAGGTAGGGAACCCATGGATGAGCAATACATTTGGTCCTTGCCCACCTGTCCAATAAGCAATATTATAATTGTTGTAATTAACATATTGAACAGACTCTTTCCAGTTATTAAAAGTCATGGAGACAATTAATTTAAACTCCTTAATAATTGACCAAATTTTTGTTTGCCCACGTTTTCAGAAAAACCAGTTGTATCATTAAACACTTCTTTACCGTTTACAAACACATGATTGACCACACCGTCAGAACGTTTCACGAAACGAAAGGCGCCTTTTAAGCTAGGATGATAATCTTCGATAGGTTCTTCTGTAAGACCTGATTTTAATTTTGAAGGATCCAAGATGCATACATCAGCACGCTTGCCTATTTCAATTGAGCCTGCATCTAGTCCTAGCCAACCAGCTGGCATTTTTGTCAAGCGATGAATGGCTTTTTCTACTGGGAATACATCTGGATAATCAAGCGACTGTCTCAATGCTTGCAGCGAGCCATCATGAAAGGCCATGTTAACGTTGTGTGCACCAGAATCGTTGAATCCAGGCAAAGTAGAATCATGTGCCAACAACTTCACTCGAACATCATCTCTGTGATTTGCAGCCGTACATTTCCAAATGAGGTCTGTATCATAAGCTACCATCTGATCCATAAAATATTCGAGCCCATCTTGTTTTGCTTCATCTGCTAATCGTTGAAACGTCTGGCCTACCATAGAAGCGTCTGGACATTTAGTTACTGTCATCTCTTTCAATAGCCTTGGAAAGACAGATGTTCCTTTATGGCTCCAATCTTTTTTAAACCATCGTCTAAACACAGGATCTTGAAATGCTTCAATGCGTTCATCTCTGCTTGCGCCAATAACTTCAACCATAGATGGGAATTCTTCAAAAAGCGGAGTGATGGGCCCTTCACCATAATTTAAAAAAGGCATCGACAATGCTTGAAATTTCATATCTGCATTAAATAATCGTTTACCAACGCTTGCTAGTGAAGTGACTAATTTGTGGATGCTTTCATCCGTTTTTAAATCCATTGCAGCAACCACTGTTGTTTTTAATGGCTTTCTGAATAATCCAGAACTCATGTTGAGTAAGTGCACGCCTGATCGTTTATCTAAAGCATTAGGGGTGGCTTGTAAGACCCGATTGTATTTTCTTAGAATATTTGCTAGTCGTTTGTATTCCTTTACAGATGCTTGTTGCGACGGAACCGATGAGCCTTTATGTTTTTTTGTGAATATGCCTCCCCAACGATGAAAAGGTAACATGTCTATGGACATACCTAGATAACCTGCTTCCATAGCTTCAGTCAATAAGTTATCCATTTTCTTTTTCTCATCTTTGGTGGCATGTGGTTCGTTGAAACTCCTGTCGACACCCATGGCGGCAATTCTGATATTAGAATGTCCAATGAAACTAGCCACATTAGGTCCAATTGCTAAAGATTCGAGATGTTCATAATATTCTGCAAGGTTAGTCCAAGTGATTTTGTCTTTGATCCACTCAGTTAGGACCTGTGCTGGCATATTCTCCACGCGACAAAATAGATCTACGATATCTTCGTCTTTGCCAAGAGCAGCAGAAATGGAACAATTACCCATGACGACAGTTGTTGTCCCATGACGCAGTGACTCTTCCAAGCCAGGCATTACTTCTATTTCAGCATCATAGTGTGTATGTATATCTATGAATCCAGGTGTTACCCATTTTCCTGCTGCATCTATTTCTTTGGCATTCTCGATTGCTGGAGCTTTATCGAAGATGCCATCGATTTTTGAGTCTTTAATAACGATATCTTTGACTTGACCTCTTGACCCAGTCCCATCGTAGTAAAGGCCATTTCGAATGATTGTTTCCATATGCTAATATTAAGGTAGAGCGTTTATTGGCTTGGAAAACCATGACTCACTTACTAAAGATATAAACATTTAGTTACTCCTTTCAGTCGTAAGTGCCGAATGAATGTGAACTAAGGCTATCTCTAGTAGGACAACATATCCTATTTTGACAAGTAGTAGCATAATTAATTGAAAGTAACAGCCGTGCCTTTAGGTACGGAATGTGAATGGAAGACTATGCTGTAAGAAGACGTTTTGTACCTACGGCACACTGATTTATTATGTGTGAAATGGCTACCAATATTTAGTCCTTATAGGACTATTTAATAACCATTATAAATAAAAACCAGAATAAATAATGAGCTTTTTGAACATCTAAGTGAACAATGGTGGTTAATAATTGTCCCGTAGGGACTAAATGTGGGTAGCATAATTAATTGAATGTAACAGCCGTGCCGTTAGGTACGGAATGTGTGTAGAGGGCTATGCAGTAAGAAGACGTTTTGTACTACGGTACACTGATTTATTATGTATGAATTATCGGACAGAAATTTAAGCATGAAGAACGCCTTGCCAAAATCGAAGCAGGAATAGATCCCGATGCAGAATATGGATACTATGATGATAGGGAAAATCTGATACTTAAAGAAAAGGCATATAATTTCTGTAATTTAATAACAGTGCCACAGATGATGGCAACAATAGGAATAAGGAATACGAGTACTGCTGGATGAAGAATAGCGTCAAACATATCTAGTAATTTTATTTAAACATAATCGTATTAAAAGATAAGTAAAGATTATATCGACGGTCACCTTGATTTTATCGATTAAGAAAGAAATTGATTACTTATTCTTCCCCCAAAAGTTTTTCTATTTGATGATCAAGCTGTTCAATCGTTGTAGGCGTAAAACCTTTTAATACCAGATCAATGGTTGATTGTTTATTTATAACTATATGAGTAGGAAAAGCAGCGACGCCATACTCTTGAATGGTAGCTTGGCTATCAGAGATTAGATTGTAATCAAAATGTTGTTTTTGTAAAAAATGCTCAATGTCATCTTTTTTGTCTGGTGCAAAACCAATAAAGGTGATGTCTTCGTTCTTGTATTTTTCTACTAATTCATTAAGCTCTGGCATTTCTAGCACACACGGTCTGCATGCAATAAACCAAAAATTTAAAACAACAATTTTGCCTTTATAATTATCTAATGAATAGACATTTCCATGAATATCAGTGACATCAAAAGGAGATGCTGTTTTACCGATTAAATCACTATCAGAAAAAACAGCTTCTTGTGCAGATTTTATTTCGATTTTTTCCTCCTCAGTCGCATTTCTCATGACAAAAGCCTTAATCTCTTTTTCGTCATCTATATAGATTTCGGGCACATGGTCTCCTTTCATGAGTATCTCCATCATTTCCATTCCTCTGATTCTTTTTCCTTCTGGCATATACACAGGAATTGATTCGCCATCCATAAGAAAATTTGGATTTTCCAAGTCTTCAAATTCAATTTTTGATAGACCTGGTAAAAAACTAACTCTTTGAGTAGTTGATTTTTCTGATACGATAAGTGGCTTTGTTGAACTGCAGTTGCTAAATGTAAGAAGCACTAATACTGCGAATATTAAAATAGTAATTTGTTTCATCCTTTTATGTTTAACTAACCAATACTCTGCATACAAGATTCTAATCTTTGGTAATTCTCTTTAGATAATTTATGAAGAGGAAGCCTTACTTGATTGGTACAAAAGCCTTTGAGGTTCATTGCGGACTTTATGCCAACAGGATTGCCTTCGATGTACAGCCATTTGTGTAGGTCATAGGTTTTGAAATTCCATTCTCTAGCGCTAACATAATCTTGGTTAAGTGCGGCATTAATCATTTCAGAAAATTCTTTTGGATACACATTTGCGATCACGGAAATAACACCATCTCCTCCAGCAGCGACCATTGGTAAAGCCACTTCATCATCTCCTGAAGTCACAAAGAAGTGCGAAGGTTTATTTTTAATAATTCTCGTTGCCTGGATAAGATCGCCAGTCGCTTCTTTTATACCTATAAATTTTTCACTTGCCTCAGCAAGTCGGACAGTTGTGTACCATTCAATGTTAGATCGAGTACGACTTGGTACATTGTAAATGATGATCGGTACTGGAGAAGCTTCTGCCATTGCCATGTAGTGTGCATATATTCCTTCCTGTGATGGTTTGACATATGCAGGGCTTGAACTCAAAATCGCATCAATGCCATCGAAGTTGTAATTCTTTATTTTTTTAACCAATTCTTTAGTGTGGTTAGCGCCAAAATTTCCCGCTACAATCGGTTTTCTCTTGGCATTTTTTTCGATAACGAAATCGAGTATTTTTCTAGCTTCATTTTCATTAAGTGTAGCCGTCTCTCCTGTCGATCCAAGAGGAACCAGATAGTCAACGCCACCCTCGATCACATATTCCATGATCTTTTCATAAGCATCAAAATCTACATCAGTATTTTCAAGAAATGGTGTGATCAGGGCAACACCTGTACCTCTAAAAGAATTTGCCATAGTTCAAGTTTACTTTGTCTATTTGGAAACGAGTTCAGCTTTTTTCAATATGTGGAAGTCTCCCATTTTCGCATATTTTTTGAGTCGATGATCAATTAATTGCTTAGGTGTTTTTCCACTAAAATCTTCAAGTTGTTTTTTGATATGCGCTTTTAATGTTTTTGCCATTTTCATCGGATTGATGTGTGCACCACCGATTGGTTCTTTGACAATGTCATCAATAAGGCCAAAATCTTTCATGTGATCAGCTGTTAGTTTTAATGCTTCAGCAGCCTCCTCTTTGTGGTCCCAACTTCGCCATAATATGGATGAACAAGATTCGGGTGAAATCACAGAATACCATGTATTTTCCAACATAAAAACGCGATCGCCCAAACCGATTCCAAGTGCTCCGCCTGAAGCTCCTTCCCCGATGATATAGCATAATATTGGGACCTTCAATTGCGCCATTTCAAATAAGTTCCTAGCAATGGCTTCTGCTTGGCCTCGTTCTTCGGCTTCCAGACCAGGATAAGCACCAGGCGTATCAATCAAACAAACAACGGGGTAGTTGAATCTTTCTGCCATCTTCATTAAGCGCAGTGCTTTACGATAGCCTTCAGGATTGGCCATACCAAAATTTCTGTATTGGCGCATTTTGGTATTGATGCCTTTTTGATGACCAATAAACACAATGGATTCATCATTTATTTTACCAATACCACCTACAATCGCTTTGTCGTCTTTAAATTTTCGGTCTCCATGCAATTCAACAAATTGCTTGCACATATTCTCTAAATAGAACATGGAGTAAGGACGATTTGGATGTCTTGACAATTGCACTTTTTGCCATCCATTTAGATTAGCAAAAATATCTTTTGTCTTGTTTTTAATCTTTTCCTCTATTTCCTTTTGTTTGTCGGAAGTGTCAATCTCTCCATCCTTACCTACTTCTTGTAGCTTGTTCAGTTGTTCGTACAACTTTTCTAGTGGTTTCTCAAATTCTAAAAAGACCATGTCAGCATTGGTTTGGCGTCACTAACAAAACTAATCAAAATTTCTGCTTGTACTAGGAACTTTGCAGCTTTTCAACAATTGAATATTCATCAATAGATGATAACAAATCATGGGCATAATTCGTATATTATAGTACAAAGGCATCTATTATGAAGTACATAATAACCATCCTAACCCTTGTTTTAATCGGGATCTCTTGTACAGAAATTGAGTACAATGTAGATCCTATTTTCGAGCCATATGTAGAGGATTTCACAGAAGAAGCCCGCAAAAATGGGCTTGATATAGACTTAAGAGAAGAAGGGATCACCATCGAACTTAGCGATGTAGCACAAGTCGATGTGAGTGGTAGATGTTTTACTGGACTTAATCAACGGCGCATTGTCATTAATAAAGCTGCATGGCTTGGAGGTTTTGAAGACTTTAAAAGACGTCTGATGTTTCACGAACTTGGACATTGTGTGTTGGGTCGGGGACACCGCAATGAAAAATTCTCAAACGGTATATGGAAGAGTAGTATGCATGGGTCCCCTCTAACTGAGGAAGAGCTGCGCACTGCAATACCATATTATGGATTTAGAAAAGCTTACTACGATGCAGAATTATTTGATGAAACGATCCCAGATCCTGATTGGGCTAATGCCACTTTCGACATTAACGAAGTCGATGAACAACAAAAAGAAATGATAGTGGAAGAGCAAGAGATCAATCGCTTTTCCAAAGTATTTAGCCAGGACATTGAGGATTATGAAATTCATACAAGCTTTTTCTTTGAGCACGAATTACCGAATCTGACTGCCCTTTTATGGGAATCAGATATGGCTAAATATCAGTTAAGAATGGGTAACGGACTCTATTATCTTGTGGTATCTGACGATGAGAATACCGAATGGAGCATTTTTGGAGGCATCAATGCCGTAAATTTTAGCAATGCTTCAAAGGTAAGTTTAACCATTCGCAGACAGGATGATTTAGAGAAATTATTCATCAATGACAAATTTATATTTCATTTTGATGCCTTACCGGGCAGTTTAAAAACTGTCCGTTTTGATAGCACGTTAGGTAATAATAGATTCAATGAAAATTTGCACATAGAGGAATTTTCTATTTCTAGATTAACTCGATAGTACAGCTTATTCAAAGCTGATTCCTCCATTTTGTCATACATCAAGGTGTAAATCCAGATTTTGCAGTACTTTTACGTCGCATTAGTGATTGAAATACAATGTAACAGGGAATCCGGTGTAATTCCGGAACAGTCACCGCTGCTGTAATATTCTATAAGCTTTGCATACGCCACTGAATGTGTTTTGGGAAGGCGCAAAGTAAGGAATGGAGTCAGAAGACCTACTAATGCTTAATCGCTGAGTACTTTCGGATGAAAAGTTGCGACTAATCTCTCGTATTGTGTGGAACTTCACGCAACACTTATCCATATACTCAGCAAATACATATTGATGAAGGCATTATTCAGTCTTGTAGTATTTGTATTGGCAGTCAATCTGTTTGCACAGGTGGACACCAGTCTCGTATATGACGAAGTGCTTATTGTAGGATCTTCATTAGACTTTGCCGAAGGAAAGCAAGAAGAACAGATAGAAAGTAAGGAGCTGATTAAACAAGAGTTTCCAGTTCTCTTAAATCAACGTTCGGGCATACACATCAGAAGTTACGGACTGGGTAGTTTGGCAACAAGCTCTCTACGAGGAGGCAGCTCAGGACATACTTTAGTGCTTTGGAATAATGTGCCTCTACAAAGTCCATTATTGGGATTGTTGGACTTATCCTTATTACATCAAAGTACCTTTAACCAAGCGTCCATAGTCAAAGGAGGCTTATCTTCTGTCTGGGGAAGTGGAGCAGTTGCTGGTGTGATTTCTTTATCAGAAAATGTAGGATTATATCCAAAAGAAAAGTTGACCTTAAAGGCATCAATAGGTTCATTTGGATTTAGACAATTAGCAACTACCTGGCATCATAGCATAGACAAGTGGTCACATAAAACAAGCCTGGATAGAGAAACAGCTGTTAATGGTTTTGAATATAGTATCCGCGAAGATCTACCTAAACGATTACAAACGAATGCCGCATATCAAAAATGGAACATCACACATAGTTCCTTGTTTCAATTCACACAAAACACATCACTACAATTTCACTATTGGTTCCAGCACGTGAACAGAGAGATACCGCCGACAACAACGCAAAATGTTAGTGAAGCATTTCAAGAAGACAGAGCGAATCGATTAGCTGCAACAATTAAGACGAGTAAAGAAAATAGGGAAACAGAAATTGTATTGGCTTACTCGGCGGAAGAACTCAATTTTATGGATCCGCTAACTTTTATAGATTCTCCAAGTAATTTTAGTCGTTATTTTCTGAGAGTAGTACAAAGTTATACACCCGTTTCTGGGTTAAGTGTTTCTTTGAATGGGAATGTAGATGTAACAACAGCCTCAGCAAATGCTTTTCAGGAAGATGTTTCTGAGAATAGATTTTCAGGAGTTGTTCATGTTAATTATCAAAAACCTAAGTATACGATTACTGCAAGTACACGGCAAGAGCGAGTTGATGATCAATGGATTCCTATCATGCCTTCAATTGCAGTAGATTGGTCTTTAACGCCACAGTTGAACCTTACCGCCAGTGCCAATCGCAACTATCGATTACCCACACTAAATGACCGTTTTTGGATTCCAGGTGGAAATGGAAATTTATTGGCGGAATCTGGGTGGAGTCAGGAATTGGGAATTAGATACACACATAAAGCAGGAAGACAGCAATTCCAGGGTACAGCAACAACTTACAACAGATCAATCTCCAATTGGATTTTATGGACGATAGAAGATGGCTCAAGCTTTTTCTCTCCGTTCAATATCGCCCAGGTGTGGAGCCGTGGTCTTGAATTGAGTGGAGAGATTACGCACAGTTTTACTAAAGGCGTCATACGATTTTCGGGGAATTATGACTATACCAAATCAACCAATCAGGTTCCTTTAGATTTACCTAAAATTGAAAAAGGAGAGCAACTGTTGTATACCCCCGTGCATCAAGGCAATTTGAGTGTCCAGTATGCAACAGATAAACTGACGCTTGATTATGGCACAACATTCAATGGTTCAGCACAAGGCATCAATGAAGATGTCAAAGCTTCTATTGTGTCAAATGCCCGAGCAACATACAGGCTTTCAACTACTGAAATGTTTATACAAGTTAATAACCTATTTAATCAATCATATTTTATTATTGAACGAAGACCTATACCTGGAAGACATTTCCGTATAGGCATCCAGCAAAAACTATTTTAAATGAAAACAAGTGTATGTTTCTTTTTTATCTGTTTGACACAAATGATCACTGCTCAACAAATAGTTGACTTTGAAGAATTCGGTATTAACCAAGACTCCTTTTTAAATGGCAGTACAGTTGAAGGTTCATTTGTCACAGCAGAGATCACTCTCCCTAATTCCTTTACACAAACTCCAGAATTTTCATTTTGGTCCGGCTGGTCTATTTCTAGCATTACTGATAATGAGACACCTGGTTTTACAAATGAGTATAGTGCAATCACAGGTAACGGTAACAATGAGTCTACGACTTATGCTGTATCATTTGAGTCTGGTCAGAATAAACTATACGTGAATGAAGGCCCTCAAATCATCGAAGGCATGCACATCACTAACAGCACATTTGCTTTCCTGAGTATGCGCGATGGTGATGCTTTTGCTAAAAAATTTGGCGGTGCTACAGGTGATGATACTGATTTTTTCTTGTTGACCATTGATGGATATTTAGCAGGAGAAACTATAGATACAAGCATTGAGTTTTATCTGGCTGACTATCGCTTCGATGACAACTCCCAAGACTTCTTAATTGACGAATGGACCTTTATTGACCTAAGTGCTTTTGGAGAGGTAGACAGTCTCGGCTTCCAATTGACTTCCTCTGATAACGGAGAATTCGGGATGAATACGCCTTCATATTTCTGTATCGATGATGTACAATTAGAGGATTTGACTTCGAATACAATTGACATCAACGACTCACCTACACTCTCTATTTTTCCGAACCCGACGACAGATCACATCCAGATAAGTGGCTTGTTTGACAGCAGCAATCAAATCAATATCTTTAATACACAAGGACAATTAGTAAGATCTAGTGTGTTATCGAATGGCATCACTTACGATGTATCTGCGTTAGAAACAGGCACCTATCTTATGACGATTTCTGATAACAATCAGCTATTCACGGGAAGATTTGTGAAAATGTAGATGTTTGGCAATATGAAAAGGGGTATAAAAAATGCCCTTGACAGTACAAGGGCATCCAACACAGATATAATTTTAAGAATCTGAACATGAAATGTCATCTTCTTTTGAGTAACATTATTGATCACATTGCACCATTACATCCATCAATAAAGGCATGAAAAGTAACCTGTCCTAAAGTCTCGAAGCCACTGGTTAACTCAATATAAGTACCAGAATCATAATCTACAGTAACACCAGGGCCAATGATCTGATTAGATATAATTGCACCATCAGTTTCAAAGTCAGTATCTGTCATTTGTGGTCCAGTCAGAGCAGGCATAGAATTGGGCAAATTCCCGTTGGCATAGTCATCTGGACATGATGATGATATCATTTCACAAGCACTATTGGTTGAACCTAAAGTATTAGATTGAGCTGTACACCAAGTCGTAGAATTAGAACTTGCAGGATCATTGGCGTTAGCAATAACAGTAGCACA
>CALLFA010000130.1 GCA_937997635.1 uncultured Saprospiraceae bacterium
CCTGACTATTCGTAAGCGTTATAGATCCAGCAGCAATTGTGTCAGGGACACCATCACCAATCATATCGAATGTGAAAGGACCACCGAATAATTCACCACCATTTGCTTGACAATCACCAGCCACAGATCTGATGACTTGAACTGGATTAGATAAATCAAAACACCCTTGAATGTTATTGGCATTCAAACCGACTTCAGCACCAGTGATGTCTCCATCAAAACTCAGGTGCCATATGAGGCAAGTGCCTGGTCCAGGCGGATCAAAGTCCACCACGGACGGCATAGGCGGTAAGCCTAAAATATATCCTTGATCATCAGTGACAACCCACTGAGAGTTCATTCCTTGTGCATTAGCAAGTGTTATTGAACCAGCTGGGATCATATCAGGCGTACCATCTAGAACAGAATCAAACGTGAAAGGACCACCGAATAATTCACCACCATTTGCTTGACAATCACCAGCCACAGATCTGATGACTTCAATAGGGTTAGATAAGTCAAAACACCCTTGAATGTCATTGGCATTCAAACCAACTTCAGCGCCAGTAATGTCTCCATCAAAACTCAAGTGCCAGATCAAGCAAAGACCTGGACCTGGAGGGTCGAAGTTAACAGCAGAAGGCATAGGCGGTAAGCCTAAAATATATCCCATATCATCAGTGACAACCCACTGAGAATTTTGACCTTGATTACCTGTTAAAGAAATAGAACCAGCCGAGATCATATCGGGTGTGCCATCAAGAACAGAATCGAATGTAAATGGTCCACCAGAAAGCATTCCACCATTAGCTGTACAATCGCCATTTCCATTACCGCCTCCATTATCAGGATCACAAGCCGCACCTGAAGTTACTCTATTGACGATCACTTGATTAGAGATGCTTGAGCATCCAGTTATATCATCAATGTTGCCACCTACTTCTAAGCCTGCGACTTCACCGTTAAAGCTTATGTTCCAAATTAAACAAACGCCGGCTCCTTGATCATCAAAATCTACAACAGAAGGCATAGCAGGAAGTCCTAGTATGTTGCCTTGTGCATCAGTCACGATCCATTGTGTATTGTCACCAGCATTGTCAGATAATGTTATACTACCAGCAGTTATGTTATCAGCTTGACCATCACCAACACAAAACGTAAATGGACCTCCATCAAGAGTGCCACCAGATACATTTGAATTCATTCCAGCATTTCCAGTTATTGTAATTTCGTCCAGATCCCAAACTGACACGTCGCCTCCTCTATTCGTCACACAATAGGGTGTGAGTTCAAATGAAAATACTGTCGTTTGTGACACTGTGAATGCGGCATTAGAACTAAAGTCAAATGACACTAAATTCCAATTTGTAGTTGCAAGTAAATCAGTTCTGGAATACACAACTTCATTATTTACGAGTACTCTAACAGCATAATTTCTAGGTGGATTATTTACACCTGATCTTCCATTTATCCAATCGAAAAATAAAGGAGATTTTTGATAGAATTCTAAAGCACCTAGAGAGCCTCCATTCATAACCTCAATGTCAAAGCGCACGGCTTTATCACTATCAGGTATGAAAGTACAAGACATGTCACTGTCTACACACATCGCTGGACTACCTTCAATTCCTGGAGTACAGGAGTGCGTATTGACTTCTGGGTTTCTTCTGTAGAGATTGTTTCCCACTACGGAGATGCCCCCACAGTTATTGCTGGAGCTAACAAATTCGCTAAAGTCTTGGTTTGTTCCACTAATGTTAGACATACATTGGTCTAGCGTGAATGTAATTGATTGTTCACTTTGTCCATAGAGCAAAGAGCCTGCTAACAGAAAAAGTAAGATGGCTGAGAGTTGTGTTTTTTTAAGCATAAAAATCGTTTAGTGAGTGATTCAAAAATTATAGGATAGGCCAACATTATTTTCGTAAAAATTTAAGATTGTTCTCGGTTGGTTTTTATTTTCATAATCTAATAAGGATGTCAATGATCTGTTGTAATTTGAATTGATGTTCAAGTAAATGTTGTTAGCTAAAGCGTAATTGAAAAATATGCCTGCGCCTATCGCAGCATAATTTTTTCGGCCACCTTCAAGAATGTCGCTTTCAATTGAAATGTTTTTACGAATTATATCATCATCTGAAATAGTCATGTTGAAATGAGATATATGATTGACTATTCTATTGTAAGCTATCATCCCAGAAAACCCTGCTTGAAACTTTCTATTTGAAACGATAGCATAAGAGGAGGCAAGAGTTAAACCTAATGTCTTGATTTTCTGTGACGTCTTAGATTCCATGTCCATAGCCATAAATAATGGGGAGTTACTTTCAAGACTGAATACAGAGCTGGAGTTGTATTCTCCTAGTGGAGTCAATATTTCGATTGACATATTATACTCTAATCCACTATTCGTAATGGTCAAGTTTTGTTGGTCAATGTCATTACTTTCTTTGAATTCACTTTGATTCTGAAAAGAACTGTAGGTTGTGTGAATGCCGAGAGAAAATCTGTCTGTAAAAGAATAAGATACGCCTAGATTAAGTTGATGCCCTAAGTTATATTTAGATTCTTCTGATAGCGCAGTACCTTGGTAAGCATCATTGCTTTTGATCTCAAATGATGCATAATTTACGCCACTTGACACTACAGCTGCAAATCCTCTTCTACCAAATGAATTTCTATCCTTTGCTTCTATAAATGAAGGTGTCACACCCAGTTGAGAATACTCTGTATGAATGGAACCGAATCCGTTTGATATGAAAGGAAATTGTATTTTATTTCTAATGTCTCGGTTGTTAGATGTTAAGTCAATTAAGGAGAGCGCTTTCTCATTCTTTTCAAAAAATGATCGTTGAATTTGATCTTGAATCGGACCTTGTGCTTGATTTAGAACTTGAACTTGACTTTGTGCTTGATTTAGACCCTGACCTTGGTATTGACTTTGAACTTGATTTTGAATTTGAACTTGATCTTGAACTTGATCTTGACCTTGTGCTTGATTTAGATCTCGAACTTTATCTTGTACCGGACCTTGAACTTGAACTTGAGCTTGAACTTGATCTTGAATTTGAACTTGATCTTGAATTTGAACTTGAATTTGACCTTGACCTAATGAGGCCATTAAATTATTAGTCCCCAATGTGCTATTTGAAGTAGAAGAAATTGCTTCTGCTTGCACATCGCTATCCTCAATAGCAATACTATGTTGAAGTTCTTTAAGCAGGACTTCAACATCATTGATTTGCTTTTGCTGGGTATAAAATCCAACTGCTAAAATGCCAAGTAAACTCAAGAAGAAGGTAAAAGCAATGATTTTTTTACTTCTTTCTTTTCTTGTTTCTTGAATAGTTTTGAATGCGTTGTCGAAAATAGCATCGCCAGGATCATTCCAAGTGGACAGATTGTTCTTTGAATTTTTAAGTTTAGACCTAAAATATTTTTCCAAACCATTCTTATCAAATTCTCTCATATGCTCTGTAATTAATCAAGTACTCTACTTTCTTTTGAAGTATTTTCCTTGCTTTAAAATATTGGGATTTAGAGGTTCCCTCAGAGATATTTAGCTTAGCCGCAATTTCCTTATGAGTATAACCATCAATCGCATATAAATTGAAGACGGACCTATACCCATTTGGTAATTTTTGAATAAGATTAGTTAATTCTTCCGCAGTCAGATGACTGATTGGTGTTAACCCGTTGTACATCAACTGGTTATCTGGATTCAGTTCATTCATTGAATGCTTATGCATTTGGCTTCTCAGATATTCCAAACACTCATTCAAGATGATTTTATTTGACCAAGCAGAAAAACTACCTCTTGAGGAATCGAACTGATTAATGTTTTTGAAAATTTTAATTAACCCGTTTTGCAACATGTCATTAGACAAATTACGGCACGTCATATACCTGAGGCATATGGTAAACCATTGTCTTTTGTGCTGATCGTATAGACCTTTAAAAGCACTACGATCATTTTTCTTGCAACGTGTAATTAAAGTTTTTTCAGTCACTTAACCTGTGTCGATAATCTTAAGCAATATGGCTTGCAACCTTAAATGGTTGCCTGTTTTCATTCATTTCAGTCAAATGTGTCTTCATCAAGTTGGTTCTGTCACTAAGCGGACAGTAGCTATTTTGTCGTCTTTACAGTTCTGCAGCCAAATAACTAGCTTGTTTAATGGCTTTTTTTGCGTCTAATTCAGATGCTACGTCAGCTCCACCTATAAGATGCACGGAACTTCCTTTCTCTTGTAATTCATGGAACATGTCGCGCAATGGTTCTTGACCAGCGCAGATCACGACATTGTCAACATTTAAAATCATTGGTTGTTCATTGTGTACGATATGTAATCCCTCATCATCCACCTTAACATACTGCACATTCGCGAGCATTTTTACTTGCTTCATAGCTAAACTAGCTCTATGGATCCAACCAGTTGTTTTACCTAAGTTTTTGCCATGTTTCCCATTAGATCGCTTCAAAAGGAAAATCTCTCGTGGAGAAGGTGCTGGATGAGGAGAATCAGCAAGTGATCCCGCATTTGTATGATCCATATCCACGCCCCATTCTTTCATATATGCTTCTACATTAAGCGAAGCGCTGTGTCCTTCATGTGCTAGATATTCCGCCATATCAAAACCGATACCTCCGGCACCAATAATAGCGACGGATTTGCCCACATGTTTATTTCTATACAAAACATCGGCATAATCCAACACTTTTGGATGATCAATCCCTTCAATGTCTACTTGTCTGGGTGTGACTCCTGTTGCTAGTATGATCTCATCATAAGTAGCAGCAAGCAAAGCCTCCGTTGAAGCTTTAGACTTCAATTTAAGGTTAACACCATTCAATTCGATTTGTCGTTGGTAGTATCTGATTGTTTCTGCATATTCTTCTTTACCAGGAATCACTTTGGCCATATTGAATTGACCACCGATTTCTGCTTCAGATTCCCACAAGTCAACTTGATGTCCTCGTTGCGCTAAGAGGGTAGAGGCGGCTAATCCAGCTGGACCAGCCCCTATGACAGCTATTTTTTTTGATTTTTCTGTTTGAGTGAAATTTAATTCCGTCTCATAACAGGCTCTTGGATTTACCAAGCAAGAACTGACTTGCAGAGAAAAGGTGTGATCCAGACATGCTTGATTGCATGCGATACACGTATTTATTTCATCAGCCCTGCCTTCCATTGCTTTAATGACAAATTCACTATCAGCCAAAAATGGACGTGCCATTGAGACCATATCTGCACATCCTTCTTGAAGAATTTCTTCTGCAATTTCAGGTGTATTGATTCGATTTGTAGCTATTAATGGAATATTCACTTCTCCCATCATACGCTTAGTCACCCATGCAAAACCACCTCTTGGTACGACTGTGCCTATGGTTGGGACTCTAGCTTCGTGCCAACCGATGCCTGTATTGATGATTGTTGCTCCAGCTTTTTCAATTTCTTTTGCAAGTTGTACTGTCTCTTCCCAAGTGCTGCCATCTTTGACTAGATCTAACATGCTTAGACGATAGATAATGATGAAATGTTCACCAACTCTTTCTCTTACTCTCTTTATAATTTCGATGGGAAATTTGATTCTATTCTCATAAGAACCTCCCCATTCGTCTGTTCTTCTGTTTGTTTTCTTGACGATGAATTGATTAATCAAATATCCCTCAGAGCCCATTATTTCAACACCGTCATAGCCTGCATTTTGAGCTAGAGCAGATGAATGAGCATAATCTTCTATCGTTTGTTCAATTTCTTCAATTGATAGTGCGCGAGCGGGGAAAGGGGATATAGGTGCTTTTGTGTCACTTGCAGAAACATTGTTTTCGGTATACCCATATCTACCGACATGCAACAATTGAAGACATATTTTACCATCTTCTTTATGGACCGCATCTGTAATTACTTTATGTTGATCGGCTACTTCAGCTGTACTGAACGGATGCCCTATTGGAAGTGCATTTCCTTGATTGTTTGGCGATATGCCACCCGTGACAATAAGACCAACCTGACCTTTTGCTCTTTCTGCGTAATAAGCTGCCATTCGCTCTATACCGCCAGGAATCTCTTCCAATCCAGTATGCATTGACCCCATTAATACTCGATTCTTCAATGTTGTGAAGCCCAAATCTAGGGGACTCAATAACTTACTATACATATGGACCTTAGTTTTTGCATAATAAATGTAAGTCTTTTTAATAATTTCAATTAGGTGTTTACACCTAATTATATATAATTTTATTTTCTAATATGTAAGTATGGTACAAATTTGGATGTCATTATGCATTTTGTTTACAATGCAAGTACACTTCTTATGAGTATTTTATGTGGTTTACGCGGTGTGAAATGTATGACCTTATCTTTTTTCAATTCACCAAATACCCTAGCAACAGTTTGCCTAGACGTATCTACAAACAAAGCAATTTCTTGATGAGACATGCCGTGATTGATGAGGCATTCGTCTACACCTATTCTGATGCCTGATTTTTCTGCAGTTCTTCTGATGAAATGAATGATCCTGTCTTTTGCACTTTTGAATACTAAATTTTCAAGTCTCTCTTCTAAGTCGTGCAGTCTCCTTACTATCAGATTCAATACATGAGCTGCAAAGTGCTGATTCTGTATAACTAATTGTTTGAAGACATCTGTTGGAATTTCGTAGTAGCTTATATCCGTAATTGCTTCTGCGGTTTCGTTTCGTTTATTTTCACTCGTAAACACATTTACACCAAACAAAGAATCTCTATGAACAACACATTTAATGAGCGTTTTATCAGTTGGTGATCGAAAAACTAATTTTACTGATCCATCAATTAGCAGATATACTTTACTTTTTTCTTTGCCTTCAGTGAATATTTTACCTTTCTTTTTTACTTGTTTGTACCGTGCTGAGTTTGCGATCATATCTATCTCTTCATTTGACAAACTCACAAATTGCTCAGAATTTTTAAGTATAGATTTTAATGATTTTGAGGTCATATGACAATGAGTTTATGATTACTTGTGTATACGATATGTTAAATCAAATGAAGGGTCTTAACACAACCATCAAGACCCTTTAACATTTATCAGAGATTTTTCAGATTTGAGAGAGCCTTTTGCTTTATCATTAAGGACATGTCATAGCAGTTGATGTTAATGCACCACCATTGGCTACTGTTACCTTAAAACAATCACCATTAGGCGCAGTAAGTATGACACCATTCATGCTGTTGTCAAGATATACATCACCTGAACTGACGTGGAATTTTGTTAATGGAGCAGCAGTTCCAATCCCAACATGTTCATTGTCATTTACTCTTAAAGCCGGAATTGTACCCATGGAAGTCACTACGTTTAATGTCGGATTTGTACCAGTACCTTTAACCATTAATTTGGCACCAGGAGTTGAAATGCCTACGCCGACATTCCCATCTTCATTCACTCGAAGTGAAGGATTTGTACCTACATCATTAGGACCAAGTACATTAATGACAGGAGCACCTGCTTGACCTACTACCATGAATTTAGCACCTGGAGTAGCAGTTCCAACACCTACTCTTTCATTATCATTTACTCTTAAAGCCGGAATTGTACCCATGGAAGTCACTACGTTTAATGTCGGATTTGTACCAGTACCTTTAATCATGAATTTGGCGCCAGGAGTTGAAATACCTACGCCGACATTCCCATCTTCATTCACTCGAAGTGAAGGATTTGTACCTGCATCATTTGGACCTAGGACATTGATGACAGGAGCACCTGCTTGACCTACTACCATGAATTTAGCACCTGGAGTTCTAGTGCCTACACCAGTCCTTCCTTGATCTGTGACGACTAGACCTTCTTCATTTGAGGTGCCTACTACATCCAACTGAAGTTGTGCATTTACTTGGAATGACCCTAAAAATAAACTAAATAGCAATACAAATTTGTTCATACTTTGATTCGTTTTAGTGAGTAATATAATATTCACGAAATTACATATGGTCAAAGTCAAAGGGTGTGATGTAGGTCACATTCTAGAAATTAAAACAATTATATTTTGGAAATCCGAAATTAAACAGTGATGGTTTACTGTTGCAATGGATAATGTGATTGAAAGAGATTTCTAAACGAAAAATTACGATTCATGATCAATGACAATCATAGAGAGGAAATAATTAAGTCGTTTCCAGAGTTTCAAAAAACTCAAGGGTTTGTTGATGAAGTCTTAGAGCTAGGTAAATTTATTGCTGTCCCCAAAGGGAATACAATCATTGATGTAGACGATTACATTAAAGTCATTCCTTTACTCATGAATGGGTTGATAAAAATTTATCGTGAAGATGATGATGGGAATGAAATATTACTCTATTACATTAAAAGTGGAGAAAGTTGTGTAATCTCTATAACATCATCCATTAAATATGAAAAAAGTTCGATAAGAGCAACAACAGAAGAAGACAGTACCATTTTTGCTATTCCTAGCCACGATTTTTTGAAATTGCTTAATAAATACAATTTGCTCCACACCTTTACCTATGATTTATTTAATGTGAAATATAACGAGCTCATTAAATCTATAGACTGTTTGGCATTTTCAGATATGCGAACACGATTGTATCATTATTTAGAAACCAAAGCCAATCTAAGAGATACTAAAATAATTACTGGCCTGACACATAAGGAGATAGCAAAAGATTTGGCAACATCACGAGAGGTGATATCCAGATTACTATATGCGCTTTCAAAAGATGGTAAAATTACCATTAAAAATAAAGAAATAACACTGAGTAAATAATTGTGATAAAAGTCACATAAATTATTGTGCTTATAGAAGATTTTTGTTTAAAAATGAAAACAATAATCTTAATAACTTTTGCTGTGATATCTCTCATTTTTATTGCTTGTCATCATTCAAGAAAAGTAACAACAATTCCAGAAGGTTCATTTTTAGTTGATGTGCGCACGCCTGACGAATTTAAAGATGGAAGTGTTCTAAATGCAGTTAATATTCCTTTAGACGAAGTTCCCAACCGAATTGAAGATTTTTCTGGGAAATCAACAATTGTTGTCTTTTGTCGATCTGGTAATAGAAGTGGTAAGGCTAAGAAAGTTTTAGTTGACAATGGCATTCAAAATGTCATTAACGGAGGTTCTTGGCAAAATATTCGAGATTGTATTAAGCAAAAGTCTAACCACTAGTGTTTTATAGGATAATCGATCGAAAAACACTAGTGCATTGTGACATAGGTTACAAAATATACAGACAGTAACTAATAGTTTTGTTTGAGTGTAGTTGATGGATATGAATTCAATTTATTGGTTTTTAAAGCCAATTTTTATTCTAATTATTTAATAAAAAAAAGAGATATGAAAAAGAATATGTCAGTATAGACAGGATTATCCGCTTGATTCTAATATTAGCTGTTGGTGGGCTTTATTATTTTAATATCATAAATGGTACTGTAGCCATCGTATTAATGGTAGTAGCTGTAATTTTATTAATAACAACATTTGTGAGTTCTTGCCCTATTTATAGTTTGATAGGTGTGTCTACTAGAAAAGATTAATTAGCTAATTTAATAAGAATAAAAATCACCTGTCTTCTTATAAAACTGAAAACACAGCTATAAAATGCAAAATACTGCCACCCAATACAAATACATGCCAAATTGGGTGGTTATACGGTATTGAATTTTTGACATAAAAGAAAGTGCCAATGGTATAACTGAGACCACCTCCTGCCAATAAATATAAGGTAAATGGACTTGTACTAGCAATTAATTCTTGAATATCAAAAATAATTAACCAACCCATAGCGATATATAAAATAAGGCTTAAAAATGGTATACGCTTATGTAACCATATTTTATAAATTGTACCGATAGCTGCAATCACCCATACAGAGAAAAATATTCTCCAACCGCTTCCATCAACCAGTGTAATTAATGTGAACGGCGTATAAGAACCAGCTATTAAATAATAAATTGCTATATGGTCAAATAGTCTAAACGAATCTGTCTTCGGATGAAATTTTAATTTTCCCCAATGATATAACGTTGATGCACTATACAACACAACTAAGCTCAGCGAAAAAATGATGACGGAAGTCATGCTGAAATGATGTACTGATTCACTTGCTTGCTTAATTAAGCAGACAGAAGAAAAAAGAAAAAAAAGCACACCAAATCCATGCGTCCAAATATTTAAACTCTGTACTCTGTGATGGTAGTTTTTATTCATCCTATTTTTTTACCGCTTAATGATTCCTTAATTGTCTTATCCATCGCTTTTTCTGCAAACGGTCGAGTATATTTATTTAAAGTATCCATCGCTTGGTTGATCTCATCTTTGGTGCCTTCAGATGTGCGTTGTCTGAGTATTTCAATCAATTTTTTGGTTTCAATTAATTCTTCTTTTGATAAGACGTCGCTGTGTTGTGAGAGGAATTTATCTGATGCAATCAGGACTGAATTTGCTTCATTTTTTGCTTCTTGTAAAGCTTTGATTTTCATGTCTTCTTCTGCATGTGTGATTGAGTCTAGCAACATTTTTCCCATCTCTTCTTCAGATATACCGTAAGTGGATTTTATTTGCACTTGCGTTTCAACATTTGATCTCAATTCCTTTGCAACTACTTTTAAAATTCCATCAGCATCCAATTGGAATATAATTTCAATTTTAGGCATACCTGCTGCCATTGGTGGTATGCCGCTCAGGACAAATTCACCTAGCTTTCTATTGTGCTCGACAAGATCTCTTTCACCTTGGAAAACGGATACTTTAAGCTTAGTCTGTCCATCTACTGAAGTCGTGTAGTTGCGACCGATAGAGGAGGGGACTTTGCTATTGCGAGGTATCAATACATCCATCAAGCCACCGACTGTCTCTATACCAAGTGATAATGGGGTGATGTCGAGTAGCAACATGTCTTTTCTGTTGCCAGCTAAGATATCAGCCTGCACCGCAGCACCTAATGCAACAACTTCATCAGGGTTCAAGTGATGCTTTGCTTCCATTCCAAAAAAGGCAGAAACAGATTCAGAAACTTTCGGCACTCGCGTAGAGCCACCAACCAAAATAACATGATTGAGTTCTGATTTGTCCAACTTAGAATCTTCCAATGCTTGTTGGCACCGGTCAATTGTCTGTGCAATTAATGGTTCTATGAGATGCTCAAATTCTGATTTTGTAATGCTTACTTGATTGTTATTAACCAAACCCGTAAATGAATCATGCGTACTCAAGTGTTTCTTGGCCAATTCAGCGGTTGTCCTGAATTGTTGACCCAATGATTTATCACCAGATAATTCAGGCGTGTCGATATTTAAATCAGTCATCCACTTATTTAAAATGGCACTGTCAAAATCATCTCCACCTAAGAACGTATCCCCATTGGTGGATAGCACCTCGAATATCCCTTGTTGAATTTCCAAAATAGAAATGTCAAATGTGCCACCTCCTAAATCGTACACAGCAATCTTTTGATGACTTTCCCGATCAGTGCCTAGACCAAATGCAAGGCTTGCGGCAGTAGGCTCATTTACAATTCGAAGTACATTGAGACCCGCCAATTTACCAGCATCACGAGTGGCTTGTCTTTGTGCATCATTGAAGTATGCGGGCACCGTGATGACTGCTGTTTCTATTGTGGTTTCCAGTTCTTTCTCAGCGTTTTTTTTCAGTTGCTTTAGTATTTCAGCAGATAACTCCACTGGAGAATAGAACATGTCTCCAACCTTGATTTTCACCAATGATTCTTCTCCTTGATCAATGATTTCATAACCAAGTAGAGAAGTGATTTGTGATAGATCATTGTATGATTTGCCTAGTAATCTTTTGACAGAATAAATGGTGTTCTCAGGATCGGATACCAAAAATTCTTTTGCTGCATTTCCCACGACAATGTCGGTTTCTTTTGGGAAATGAACAATCGATGGAACGAGCGTTTGAGTGCCTTCTGTATCGGTTATTGCCAATGGTTTTCCTTCATCGATGTATGCGATTAAGCTATTTGTAGTGCCTAGGTCGATGCCAACAATAGTATCTTTAGCCTCTTCCTTATTTACTGTCCCGTCTTTTAAGTTGATGGAGATTTTTGCCATTAATGTATACGCCTATTTTGGTGTGGTAAAATGAGACCACTGACTCTATCATAAAGTCAAGCTCATCGTGAAAAATTTGAGAGCCTTGACTATTCTATATCAAAATGAAAATAGATTGACCGTTTCTTACTTGATCTTTTATCTGTTCTCATCGTTGAAAATACTCGTGAATACCTGCATTCACTATGTTTTTCGTCTTGACAACAGACAGAACTTCTACGTAATAAATCAGTCAAACCATTCTCCTTTTGGTATAAACAATATAAAAACCATAAAGTTACGTAATTCCTTTACTGATTGTAGGCTATCCTTAGAGACAATGTTCTTATCTTGGCAATATGGACATTGTGTTGAATAACAAAGCGACTAAACTGTTTGTATTGCTTGGAGGCTTTTTCGTTACTAATGCACTGGTTGCTGAGTTTGTGGGAGTAAAAATCTTTTCCGTTGAAAGTACATTAGGTTTGCAACCTTCGAATTGGACTATCCTTGGAATAGAAGGATTGGGTCTGAATATGTCTGCAGGGGCTATCTTGTGGCCGATCGTCTTTGTTATGACTGATGTCATCAACGAATACTTTGGCAAAAAAGGCGTTCGTGTTTTATCTTATTTTACAGTAGTCTTAATTCTGTACGCATTCTTTATGGTATACTTTGCTATACATTTAGCTCCTGAAAGTTGGTGGCAACATTTAAGTGGCTTGAATGAAGAAGATCCTTCAAAAAGTTTATCGAATATGCAATTGGCCTTTTCAAAAATTTATGGCCAAGGCTTGTGGATCATAGTTGGGAGTATAATTGCCTTTCTCGTTGGTCAGATTGTAGATGTTTTCGTTTTTCATAAGATAAGAAAGTGGACAGGTGAGAAGAAAATTTGGTTGAGAGCAACTGGATCTACCTTGGTTTCTCAGTTTATTGATAGTTTTGTGGTTTTATTTATTGCCTTTTACATTGGCGCGGATTGGGATTTGATTAGAGTATTGGTTATTGCAATGGTCGGTTATGTATATAAGTTTTCTATGGCCATTTTATTGACTCCTTTAATATACCTTGCGCATCATTTCATTGATTCTTATTTAGGAGAGGATTTGGCCGAAAAAATGAAGGCAGACGCACAAATAGCATAGATTATGTTTACCGCAGATATAAAACAAACCACGAACGACGTCTTTATGATTAGACCTGCACATTTTGGATTTAATCCAGAAACTGCAGAGAATAATTCTTTTCAAAGTAACGATGGAGATTTAAGTGTAGAAGAAATTCAACAATTAGCGATGACCGAATTTGATGATTTGATCAGGCGATTGAGAGATGCGGAGATCAACGTACATGTGTTTGACGATACAGTACAACCGGTTAAGACGGACGCGGTATTTCCAAACAATTGGGTCAGTTTTCACCTTGACAGTTATGTAGTGACTTATCCGATGTATTCCTCCAATAGACGTCTGGAGAAAAGAGACGACATTATTGATGAACTAGCAAACAACTATATCATATCGAAGCGATATTCTTTCGATTACTATGAGGAGAAAAATCAATACCTAGAGGGAACTGGAAGCATGATTCTCGACAGAGAAAATCAGATGATCTATGCTTGTCTTAGCGAACGGACAAATGCGAAAGTACTAGAGAAGTTTGCTGTACTTAGCAATTTCAGAAAACTGATGTTTCATGCTTACGATAGGCAAGGGGAGTCCATTTATCATACAAATGTGATGATGGCTGTAGGTAAAAAGATAGCAGTGGTATGTTTAGAATGCATTACAGACGAAACTGAACGGAAAAATCTAACAACATCTTTAAAAAATACGGGCAAAGTCATCATCGACATCAGCCTGGAACAAGTCGAAGCATATGCTGGTAATGTCTTAGAGCTGGAAAAACCAGATGGCAGTGCGCTTTTAGTGATGTCACAGCAGGCGTTTAAAGCATTTACACCACAACAAATCAGCGACATGAAACAGCATGTAGACTTCCTATATTCACCAATTCCAACAATTGAAAAGTATGGGGGTGGCAGTGTTCGATGTATGATTGCAGAAATCTTCCTAAATAAGAAATAAATAATACTTTTTTTCCACAAATCTCGAAGGCGACAATTTGTACACAACTAGTTGTAATTTAGATACTTTCGTATTACATTTGAGAAAATATGTACTGTTGTTGAAAGTTTTTTTTGGTTAATTCAAAATTTTAACACTTAGAAGGGTACATAATGCAAGTTTTATTCGTCTTAATTGTAACGTAATTATAATTTTTCCTATGAACAAATTGATGGATTTATTTCAATCATTCATAAGTCTCTTCAGAAAAGACCAAGTGAACGACTCAGTTCTTGGCACTGAAGAGGAATATGATGGCTGGTTAGGCATTTAGATTCATTCCTATTTTAGGGATGAAATGACAGGTTGTCCTTTTAACACTTACCATAAGGTTTTTGCCTTATATTATCATTCCTATTTTCTTATTTGAACTTACACTTCTCCTTACAAAGTCTTCCGATAAACATTCATTTTTATTTAACAGTAAATTAAGTACAACATTTTCGCAATTTGTTGCATCTCATTTTATATTGCACTAACTAAAAAAAAGTTGAGCTATGAATAAAATCCTTAAATCTTTTACACTCCTTTTATTTTCAGCATTTTTCATTTGTGCTGGTCAATTGAATGCGCAAGATGCAAAAACCGCTTCAGGTCTATATAATGACGGTCTAGCCTTGCTAAAAGAGAAAAATTATGAAGGTGCTTTATCAGCAATGAAAGAAGCTTTGACAAAAGCAGAGGCTGATGGAAATGAAAAAGTAATAGACCTAGCTAAGAAGAATGGAGCTGTTGCTGCATACAGTTTTGGTAACGTAAAACGCAAAGCAAATGCAATGGACGAAGCTATGAGTTTATACACACAAGGCATCGAGTTAAATCCTGCATATTCTTCTAATTATATTGGTAAAGCGAGAGCTGAAGCTGGTAAAGGCATGAAAGAGCAAGCAATTGCATCTTACATGAAAGCTGTTGAAATTGCTAAAGCTGAAGGGAAAGACAAAAAAGTCGATGAAGCTATGAAACGAGCTAAATCATTAATCACAGAAGCTTACAATGACAAGAATGATGCGGATGTTGTTACATTAGGTAAAGCATTTTTAGCTGGTTCTGAAAATGCAGATGTACATTACTATGTTGGTAAAAGTTTGATGAATCAAAATAATCATGCTGATGCAGTAACTCATTTTGATAAGGCTTTGGTCAATCCACCTTCAAAAAAAGACAGAATCATTTACGCTAAAGCGCAATCGTTAGAGAAGCTAGGTAAAAAAGCAGACGCAGTTGAAGCGTATAAAATGATCACTGACGAAAAATATAAAGCAAACGCAGCACACAAGATTTCTACATTGAAATAAAACTGTGTTACAACATATCTCTTTAAAGAGAATTATAGAGGCTGTCTCATCACTGAGTCAGCCTTTTTTTATGAAAAATATTATCTGTGAAATAGCGGATCTAACATCAGTACTTATGCCTTGACTACTATCAAAATACCCACACATTCTTTCAGAGCTTAATTTAATTGACGATTATTGTCGTATTAAACCATTCAAATATGTTGTCAACAATACAAATCAAAAGAGATACCTACGGAACAGAAGATCACCAAATGGTACGCCAAGCATTGATTGACTTTCTATCAAAGGAAGCAATTCCTCATCAAGAAGAGTGGGAGAAGCAAAAATGCGCTCCAAAGTCTTTTTGGAAAAAAATGGGAGAACTTGGATTTTTATGCATGGACATTCCGCAAGAGTACGGTGGAAGTGCTTTCGACTTTAGCTTTAATGCGATGATCTTAGAAGAATCTAGAAGACTTGGGATTGATTTTGGACAAGCGGTACACTCCGACATTGTTGCACCATATATTTTGCGATATGGCAATGAAGAGCAGAAGAAACACTATTTGCCTAAAATGGTCAGTGGAGACATGATTGGAAGTATCGGCATGTCAGAACCAAGTGCTGGCTCTGATTTGAAATCTCTCAAAACAACTGCTGTTGATAAGGGAGATCATTATTTAGTCAATGGATCAAAAACATTCATCACCAATGGCTATGTGTGTGATTTTGTTTGTTGTGCCGTACGGACTAACCCTGGACTACCAACGGAAGGCATTAGCCTCTTATTGATCGATAAGACACTTGATGGTTTTACCACAGGGCAGCCATTTGACAAATTGGGAATCAAATATCAAGATACGTGTGAGTTGTTTTTTGAAGATGTCAAAGTCCCTAAGACTCAATTGCTGGGCGATGAAGGTATGGGTTTTAGATATATGATGTCCGATCTTCCAAGAGAGCGCATAGGTATAGCAGTAGAGAGTCTAGGAACTGCAATCGGAGTGGTGGAAAAAACCATCCAATATGTGACTGAAAGAGAAGCCTTTGGTCAATCAATAGCTGATTTTCAAAACACGCAATTCAAATTAGCGGATTGTGTTGCTGAGGTACAAGTATATCAAACGTTCCTAGATAAGTGTGTTGAATTACAAATCAAACATGAATTGACAACAGAGCAGGCATCAATTGCAAAATTAAAAGCAACAGAGATGCAAGGTAAAGTTGTTGATGAATGCTTGCAGTTATTCGGTGGCTATGGTTTTATCTGGGAATATGACGTGGCTAGGGCATATGCGGGATCTCGTGTTGCCAGAATCTACGGCGGTACAAGTGAAATAATGAAATTGATCATTTCCAGAGGTATATTCAAAGAACATTATATGGCAAAGAAGCAAGCAAGAGAAAAGCAACAAGAAGCAAAAGCAAGTGTTTAAATAAAACCTAATTTGAAAATTGGAACCATTGTATTTCAGTTATCATAAATAGAATATAAAATAATGGATAGAGTAAAAATAAATGTAGAAAATCATATTGCTGTTGTCACATTCAACAGGCCTGAAAAAATGAATGCTTTGGATGATGAACAATTCCATGCCATTATAGCTGCTGGTGAAAAAGTGAGCCATGATCCTGATGTGAGAGTCGTGGTCATTCATGGAGAAGGTAGAGCTTTTTGCGCAGGTCTTGATGTATCTGGATTTAGTACTGGAGATGATGGGATTGATGATGCGGTTCTCTCTAGAACACATGGGATAGCAAACAAATGGCAACAAGCTGCTTGGGTATGGCGGTCATGTCCTGTCCCTGTGATAGCTGCTGTTCATGGTGTATCTTTTGGTGGGGGACTCCAAATCATGCTGGGAGCAGATATTAAATATGTTGCCGCTGAGACCAAGTTGTCAATCATGGAAATGAAATGGGGATTGATTCCAGATATGGCTGGTACACAATTGATGTATCACTCTGTACGTGATGATATCATTCGAGAACTTACATACACGAATAGAGTTTTCTCAGGTGTACAAGCTGTTGAATATGGATTTGCAACACATGTGTCAGCTAACCCACTAGACGACGCAATGGCATTGGCAAAGGAGATAGCAAGCAAAAGTCCGTCTGCTATTGTGAAAGCCAAAAAAGTACTCAATGAAGCTCCATATCTCAATGTCGAAGATGGGTTAATGCTTGAGTCTGTTGAACAAACAGCAATCATTAAAAAGCCAAATCAACTAGAAGCTATTTATGCTAGCTTGCAAAAGAGACCTGGGAATTTTGAGGATTATAGGGAGGAAAAACAAACTGCCAATTCATAAATTAAAAAGTAGTCCAAGAATAACTGAAACCCAACAGATGACAACATACCATAAACTGCTGTGTTTATTCGCAATATGTATCTTCTTGGGTTCATGTGGTACCACCAAATCGCCTTATTTAGCTAGCTCCAATCAATCAAAGCCTGATATAAAATTACCAAAGGATAACATTTCTCATCGACTATATCTCATTGGAGACAGCGGCGGATTGGATGATTTAGAGAATGAAGTCAATTCAGTATTTGAAGCTGCCAGAGTACATATAGCTAACGACCCTGAAGAGAAATCTTTGGTGTTTTTGGGAGATAATATTTATGAAAGAGGTTTAGGTGAAAAAGATAATGTCGAACGGGTAAAGCAAGAAAAAATCTTAAATGCCCATATAGCCTTATCAATCGCAAATGACGGAACCTCTTACATTATCCCAGGTAATCACGACTGGAACAATAATGAATCGGGAGGACTCAAAGCCATTCAAAGGCAATACGATTACATTAAATCCAAGAGCGATAAAGAAAACAAAATAAAGTTTTACCCTAAAGATGGCTGTGGTGATCCCGAGGTCATAGAAGTAAACAAAAAACTGGTTTACGTTTTTATTGATTCTCAATGGTGGGTGCATGATTGGTCGCAAGAAGAGAGAATTAATAAAGGATGTAAGATTAAATCCAGAAGAGAGTTTTTAGATAGAATGAAAGACATTCTTATAGAGAATAAGAACAAGAAAATAATGATTATGCTCCATCATCCATTCTTGTCCAATGGCCCACATGGAGGTAGTTTTGGAATTAAAGATCACTTGTTTCCGCTAACCAAATTGAATAAAAATCTATGGTTACCAGTTCCTTTTATTGGATCAGCGCTCCCTTTGTTTAGACAACTTGGAGGAACAAATCAAGATGTATCTGATTACAAGCTAAATTATCTAAAACGAGACCTTGAGAAAATTATCAGAATGTTTGATGTCAGTCAGGCAATATTTATTTCAGGTCACGACCATCATTTGCAGCATAGTAAAGAGCATTTCATTTTTCAAAAATATCCCATACACTATATTGTTAGCGGATCGGGGTATAAAACAGGTCATGCAGTCAGAGGCCAACATGCAGAGTATGTGCATACAATACGTGGCTATGCAGTTATGCATTTTTATGAAAATGGTGGAACGTGGCTAGATTTCTATTCTGTTGACGCAAATACTCGTGAGAAGACTCTGGAATATCGCAAGCAAATTTATTCGCCTAAACCATCACAAAAAGAATTCAATTTAAATGATTCGCAAGCTTGGACGGATAAGGTCATTACGCTGGCTCCTAATGAAAAATTTAAAAAAGGAGCTATTTATCAGATGCTCATGGGGAGTCAATATAGAGAAACATGGACGACCCCAGTGGAAACTGAAGTGTTTGGATTAAATCGCTATCACAATGGTTTGTTGCCAGTGAAAGCTGGGGGAGGATTGTTCTCAAAGACCCTAAGACTTGAAGGTAAAGATGGGAAGCAATATGTCATGCGGTCTATGAATAAAGATTTTCTAAAAGCCGTTCCAAAGGAGCTACAGCATCTGGAAGTCTTAAAACTGTATGCAGATCAGAGTACGGCTTCAATACCATATGGCGCACTATATATTGCTGCACTTTCAGAGCGAATGGGCATTTATCATGCAGGTGCAAGGATGGTTTATCTGGAAGATCCTTCTCAGTTGGGACCATTTGAGTCAGTATTCCCCAAAGGGCATTATCTCTTAGAAGCTCGACCTGACGACGACTGGAGCGATTCAGAGTTATTTGGTGGAAGTGAACAAATAGTTGGGTATAACGATCTGCTATTTAACCTAAGAAAAAAATCCACCCATTTAGTTGATCAAAAGTGGGTCTTAAAATCTAGGCTATTGGATATGTTTATTCATGATAGAGATAGACACGATGATCAGTGGCGATGGGCAGCATTTAAAGAAAATGATCGAACTGTTTACCGGCCTATCCCAAGGGACAGAGATTGGGCCTTTTTTAAATACGGCGGATTGTTTCCTGGCTTATTTGGCAATTTCGTTGACAAGAGATTAAAATCGTTTAAAGCCAATACGATTGACATTAAAGCTCTAGCCACCAACGCCAATAATTTTGACAGATTCTTTCTCGATGATTTGGAATGGGAAGATTGGGAAGAAGTTATTGATGATTTTTTGCAATCTGCAACGGATGAAGCTATAGACGAATCATTATTGGCTATACCACCAGAAATACGACCGTATTTGGCAGAAGAAATAATACCTAAGTTGAAATCGAGGAAAGAGATTTTCAAAAAGGAAGTAAAGAAATATTACGAATACATAACCAAAGAATTAGATTTTGTTGCCACTGACGAAGAAGATGTTTTCGAAGTCAATATGGAAAAAGAGGGGACTGTACAAGTGCGAATATTCCGAGACAGTAAGAAAAATGGCCTTATAGAGAAGCATTCAAGAAAGATTTACAGGGGCGAAACAGAAGAAATCCGACTATATGGGTTAGCGGGAAAAGATGTGTTTAAAGTACGTATAGAAGGAGATGGACATCCACGCTTAAGGATTATTGGCGGCATAGGAAAAGATTCTGTAGTGGTACATGGTGATAAGAAACAGATCAAACATCTATATGTATATGACGAAATAACAGGCATGGTAATTTCAGATCCAAGCTTAGTTAGAGATGAGCGGGCTGAAGAAACAATTGAAGTAAATGAATACGACAGACTTGGTACTGTATATAATTCTAGTTTGCCTTGGCTTAACCTAGGTTATGCACCAGACGTGGGAGTAAGTTTTGGATTTGGCTTTGTGTCTAAAAAGCATGGATGGAGAGAAAAACCATTTAAAGCAAGTCATTTTTTTAATGGATCAATTTCACCTGGCAATCGATTTAGTTTGAGGGTGAAATATAATGGTGAATTTCCAAATCTCTTTGGTAAGGGATATGGCTTTGCCCCGTCCTTTGGCATAGAGATACCAGACAATTTTAATTTCTTCGGAATTGGACAGAATGAATTTCTATCGGAAAGAGACAATTCAGATAATTGGATTCAATTTTCTAGATACACCATTAAACCACATGCTATTGTCAGAAGAGGAGCAGGAGGTATTATTGCAAGATTTGGCCCGTCGTACGATGCGTACATCATTCAATCTGATGATGATCCATTTAATGTGACGAATGTTTTGCTAAACTTGTCAGAGGATACAGAACGAACAGACCACTTAGTTGGACTTCATTCTGATATTGAAATCAACACTCTGGATAGACCCCAAAAGCCAAGTAGAGGTGTCTTGATTAAAGGGTTGATAAAACACCAATATCACTTAGAGGATAAGAATCATACCTTGAAATTGGGTGGTCATTTCGCTTGGTTTTCAACATTGTCTCACAGTAAGGACATTGTCTTTGGCAGCAATACAGGTTTCGAAACGATACTGGGAGATCCATTGTTTTATCAATTCCCTGCCATGGGGAACAATACCACTTTACGACCATATAGGAATGAGCGATTTAGAGGAGAAACGATACTGTATCAGCAATTCGATTTGAGGTTCAGATTGTTCAATTGGAATAACTCTATTTTGCCTGTGACCATTGGGGCTATAGGAGGCTATGATCTTGGTCAAACATACTTTGAAGGGATGTCTATTGGCCCTATTAGACATGGTTGGACAACTGGCTTCTCCTATGACTTTGTCAATTTATTTGTGTTGAGAACATCTCTATCAAAGGCAGATGAAGGCCTATTATTCAAATTTGCAGTTGGTTACGCATTTTAGCATATCGCTGAATAAAATTCCAAAGAAAAGATGTAGTTTAAATTTTTAATTTATTAAGAATCATTGCACTTGCATGTATTCAGCTATAGAAATTTATATAACATAATGCCTGGATTAAAAATATTAACAGATGAACAGCTTCAACCCTTTGCTCCAATGTTTGGACTCATTGAACAAGTCATGGGCTTTGTACCAAATTCTACAAAAACGATGGCAAGAAATCCAGCTTTATTGCAAGCGTTTTCACAATTGGGATTAGAGGTAATGACGAAAGGGACATTGCCAGCTGATCTAAAATATTTGGTTTCTCATTTGTCCAGTCGAGCTGCTGGGTGCCAATATTGCCAAGCACATACAATAGGTCTTGCGGAGCGAAACGGATGCAGTGAAGAAAAGCTCCAAGCCGTATGGGAATTTGAACAGAGCGATTTGTTTACTGAAAAAGAAAAAGCCGCGCTTCGTTTTGGATTGGCCTCAGGCTCTGTTCCTAATTTGGTAACAAACGATCATTTTAACGACTTGCGACTTTATTTTACCGATGATGAAATACTGGAATTGGGAGCCATCGTTTCCTTTTATGGATTTTTGAATAGATGGAACGATACGTTTGGTACAGTGATGGAGAAAGAAGCTGTCGATCATGGGAATTACTTTTTAGTTGACAAAGGATGGAGTGTAGGTAAGCATACTTAATTAATTAGGCCTTTAGGACAAGCAGTATCCTCCACAGTAAGCTAACACGTTAGGCACTTGCGAGCAGTATGATTACAGTACACGCGTAAAACCCTACATCATACCTTGTAGCGTCGAATTCATTCGACGAAATGGTATTTACCTTTATCATACTTCATAAATCCATCTGGTTAGAATCTAGAATGTGCTATTGTGCAATTCTTGAAGCGAGACGCTTTCAAGGACGGGCGGGGACGCTTTCAAGGACGAGCGTGACGCCTTCAAGGACGCAAGCTTGCTAATTTAACAGATTTATGATTTCAGATTTATGAATTATGATTTCAGATTTTCCTGCTCACAAATCATGTGGCTTTAGGACAAGCAGTATCCTCCACAGTAAGCTACACGCTAGGCACTTGTGGGACTGTGTCCCGCAAGCAGTATGATTGCAGTACACGCATAAAACCCTACATCATACCTTGTGCCGTCTAATTCATTCGACGAATTGGTATTTGTCTTTGTCATACATCATAAATCCATCTGTATTGAATCTAGAATGTGCTATTGTGTAATTCTTGAGGCGAGACGCCTTCAAGGACGGCCGGGACGCCTACAATGACGCGTGGGGAATCGCCCATAATTGCACTTTTTCATTCACACTCTTGCATTTTTTTACTTTACTATGAATTTCAATACTTTCTTGTCGTAGTTTAGTAGCATTAATGGTAAACCTAACGCAACGTCTCACTGAATTCTTGAGCGCCAAATCATTTGGTCATTTCATAAATGGTGCATATACATCAGGGAACTCCGAAGAGACAATTGATGTGGTTAACCCAGCTACAGAAGAAACAATAGCGTCTGTGTCTCTAGGCTCTTCAGATGATGTGGATCAGGCGGTTCGTTCTGCAAAAACTGCTTTTGATTACAATAGTCCTTGGCGGAAAATGACTCCTGACGATAGAGGAAAATTGTTGTTTGCATTTGCCGATAAGATTGAAGAACATAAAGAAACATTGGCTCAACTAGTGACACTAGAAAATGGCAAGCTGATTAAAGATGCCAGATCTTCTGATGTTGGTGGTGCAGCTAAAACCTTTCGATACTATGCGGGTTGGACGACGAAGATAGAAGGAGAAACATTAGATATCTCTCAAGCGCAAAAAGGTGGAAAGCAAAATTTCGCTTTTACCCGTAGAGAGCCAATTGGTGTTGTTGCAGCTATTGTCCCTTGGAATTTTCCATTATCGATAGCTTCTTGGAAAGTGGCTCCTGCTTTGGCTGCAGGGTGTACTGTGGTGCTGAAACCATCAGAAGAAACGCCCTTGTCCGCTTTGTTGTTTGCTGAGTTAGCGACAGAAGCTGGATTGCCTCCAGGAGTATTAAATGTCGTGACTGGAGATGGAAGCACGACAGGTGCAGCATTGACATCTCATAAGGGTGTAAGTAAAGTCACGTTTACTGGGTCGACACGCACTGGGAAAATTATAGGCAAAACTGCCATGGATAATGTTACTGGCGTATCACTAGAATTGGGAGGTAAGTCTCCTGCCATTGTCTTTGATGATGCTCTGGATTTTGATGCTGCCGCTAAAGGTGTTGCCGCTGGGATTTTTAGAAATCAAGGGCAAGTATGTGTGGCAGGTTCGAGAGTCTATATCCAGAAAAAAGTATTTGATAAAGTGTTGACTGATGTTTCTCATATTGCTCAGAAAATGAAGATTTCACATGGATTTGATGAGTCTGCAGATCTTGGTCCGTTGGTGTCTAAAGGGCATTTGGAGGGTGTTTGTTCGTACATACGTAGCGGCTTAGATGAAGGTGCAAGGTTACTGTCTGGTGGGGAGCAGCCATTTGACAAAGGTTATTATTTGCAGCCAACGATATTTAGTGCAACTGACAATAAACAAACAATTGTCCAAGAAGAGATATTTGGACCAGTGTTGGTTGCAGTTCCATTTACTAATCTAGAAGATGCCTTGCAAAAAGCAAATGACTCAACAATGGGGCTGGCTGCTACAGTGTGGACAAAAGATATTTCTAAAGCTATGTCGATGGTGAATCGATTGCAAGCAGGTGTGGTCTACGTTAATTCTCCAGTGAGGTCGGATCCTAATTTGCCACTAGGTGGCTATAAACATTCTGGGATAGGAAGAGAGTTAGGTAAGACAGGTGTTTATGCTTACACGACCCTAAAGTCAGTCAACATTGTGTATTAAATTTTTGTTTGAACGAACAATTCTAAAATAGAGATATGAAGTTAACAGGTGGTCAAGCAGTCGTTAGAAGTTTAATCAAAGAAGGAGTAGATACCATCTTTGGTTTGCCTGGTGTCCAGAATGATTGGTTGTACAACGCGCTGTTTGATTATAAAGATGAAATTAAGGTAATCCATACAAGACACGAACAGGGTGCTGGCTATATGGCATTGGGGTATAACCTGGCTTCTGGAAAAATTGGGGTGTGTAACATCGTTCCTGGTCCTGGATTTTTGAATAGTTCTGCTTCTCTAGCAACAGCTTGGGGCTTGAATGCAAAGGTGCTATCGCTAGTCGGGCAGATTCCTTTAAAAGCTCAAGGAAAGGGTAGAGGTGTCCTTCATGAGATACCTGATCAATTGGCCATTCAACAACAATTAACCAAATGGGCAGATAGAGCTAATTCAGCTAGCGATATCCCAAGAGTTATGTCGGAAGCATTCAATCAATTGCAGAATGGGCGTCCAAGACCAGTAGGAGTTGAAGTGTCTATGGATGTCTTACAAGCGGAAGAAGAGTTTGATTTTTCAACTTACGCAACTTCTACAAAAACATTGGGTTCACTCGATGAAGAAAGTATAGATAGAGCAGCTCAATTATTGGCTAATGCAAAACAACCATTAATTTTTGTTAGCGGTGGTGCAATGGAAGCCAGTGAAGAAGTAACAGCATTGGCAGAATATTTACAAGCACCAGTGTTTTCTTATCGAACGGGGAAAGGGATTGTCTCAAGCAAACATTATTTGAGTTTTCCTGTCCCTGCAGCGCATGAGCTGTGGGCAGAAGCGGATGTTGTGCTTGGAATCGGCAGCCATGTACGAATGCCTTTAAGTAAATGGGGAGTAGATGATGCATTGACGTATATAAGTGTCAACATCGATCCAACTGCCCATGATCGAATTGTAAAACCATCGTTGAGTATAACTGCGGATGCAGCCCAAGCTTCTGCAGAAATTCTAAACCAATTACCGAAATATAGCGAACCAAGGACTTCTCGCAAAGAAGAAATGCATGAGTTACTTAAATCTTGGATTGGTAAAACAGCTTATCTAGAGCCACAGTCGACAATACTCAGATACATCAGAGAGGAATTGCCAGACGATGGTATATTGGTTGATGAATTGACACAAGTTGGTTTTGCAAGTCGGATGGTGTATGATGCTTACATGCCTCGTACCTATTTATGCACTGGCCATATGGGTACATTGGGTTGGGGATTTCAAACGGCCTTGGGTGCGAAAGTTGCTAAGCCTAATGTGCCAGTAATTTCTGTTGCAGGCGATGGTGGGTTCATGTTTGGTGTTCAAGAATTAGCTACAGCTGTGCAACATAACATAGGTGTAGTCTTGCTGTTGTTTAATAATAACAGATATGGCAATGTGAGAGAGATGCAAGAAAAATTATATGATAATCGTGTGATTGCAACTGATTTACACAACCCAGATTTTGTACAATTGGCGAAAGCTTTTGGTGCAAATGCTGTCAAGGTGAATTCGTTTAAAGATATGCAGTTGGCGATAAGAGATGCTAAAGGGGAAAGTTTACCAACGGTGATAGAAGTGCCGATCGATAATGGGCTGCCAAGTACGAATCGTTTTAAAGCACTAAAAAAAGTAAGGAGTTAATTGAATTGATAGTTTTAATGATAAAAATGAACCTTAGTTTACATGTAAAATAGTTGCAAAGACAGTAATGACCATAGCCATCATATCTGACATTCACGAAAATTTCCATAACCTCATTCTTGCTTTACAAGAAATAGAAAAGCGTGGCGTTGAACAAATCATTTGTTTGGGTGATTTGATGAATGCTGGTGTTGCTAAAATATTAGCGGCTCAAGACGTACCTGTTTTTATGATCTGGGGAAATAATGATGGAGAGAAAGTAGACATCACACTAGCTTCAAAAAGAGAAGGGAGTTCATTGACAGTTAGCCTAAATACCTATGATTTTTTGGAGTTTGGAGGGAAGCGCATTTTTGTTTGTCACTATGATGACTTAGCAAAACCAATGGCGAAATCTGGTGAATATGATGCTGTATTTTATGGTCACAATCATCTCGAGTCTGTTGAGGAAATTAATGATTGCTGGATAGTAAATCCGGGAGAGATAGCGGCTATGAAAACAAAACGGGCAACTTTCGCACTTTACGATACAAATACCAATGGTGTAGAGATTGTAGAATTAGCGGATGCTGTTCATTTAAAGACACCATTAATGGAAGAGTACTTCAGAATGAATGCAGAGAAAATGGGTTTCCGATCAGCTGCAGCATTTGGAGTTGAAAAAGCTAATGACTCATTTATACCAGAATCAAGTACGGTCTATCAATCATTAAAATTGTCGGCTGAGACGGCCAAGATTGTGGTGTTTTCTGGATTGCCAGGAGTAGGTAAAAGTTTGTATGTAAATCAATTCAAGCAATTAGCACAGTCGCTTGACAAAGACGTTACAGTAATTCAATGGGATGTTGCCCGAAAAGCTTTTGAGACACCAGAGATCAGTCAACGATTTCCAACAGGAGATAGCTTGGTCCACAATGGATTAAAATTAAGTGTAGGGATGTGGTTGATGGATACAGTTAAGTCATGGCTAAGCGTCAATAAAGAGGGGAGTGGCCTATTACTGATAGAAGCACCACTGGTAGGTTATCGATTTGTAGAACTTGCGCACAAGCAAGATGATGCAAGTCTGGAGGCGTTTTTAACAGGTGATACATGTCAATTCATCGTACCAATACCTTCTGAAAAAGTACGAAAGAAAATTGAGGCTGATAGAAAAGCACAAGTATCTGAAGATGCAAAAGAGTGGTCTGGTGCAAAACATTCTGTAATGGAACTGTTATGGAAGATGATATGTGGTATTGCGAATACAATGGGAAAACAGATTTCTATGGACAGTCAGCCTCCCTATGATCCAGATATTTACGAATTTGTTTTTCGTAAGGTATTGAAACATCGACACTTGATACCACTCCATATTGAAGAGATATTTAATATAGCAATCAAAAATGAAAATGAACTGCATAAGGTAGGAAGTATACAAGCGAATAGTGAAACTGCTAATAAATACGGTAAATTGGTTATGGATTTGCATCCGACAAATGAGACGATAGATGCAGAAGTTAATGATTGGTATAATACATAAAATAAATAAAGTATGAATGTTGTTTCTGGATTATTAAATGACACAACCCAGGGTGTTTTGAATGAATTGAATGGCTCTTCAGCCGAATTATTCCTCAAGAAAATTGATGATAAAACATGGTCAATTGCTGAGATTGTAGAACATATAATATTGGTAGAAGAAGGCATCATTTTTCATTTAAATAGACTGGGATCTAGTGAGCATACAGTTGAAATTGAAAAAGTATTAACACACGACTCTATTATGGAAGCTTGTTTGCAACGAGTGATTAAAGTAGACGCTCCTGAACGCTTGGTACCTGCCGGTAAATTCTCATCCATTTCTGAAGCTATTGAAGCATTTACTGCTCATCGTAAAAAGATTGCCACATTCTATAAAACAAACACATTTGACTTAACATCTATTGGATTTCCACATCCTCGATTGGGTATGATGAATGGGGATAATTGGTTGTCGTTTATTCCAGGTCATTGTCAAAGGCATATAGATCAGATTAAGTTACTGAAGGAGGAGTTGGTGGATCAATAAGTTAAAATACAATTGAGTCTGAATTAATTATTCTTTTCTATCTGTGAATTGCTTAGCAATGGCACGATACAATTCAACATTAGCTTCTGACTTACTTGGTACAAAGTCTTCATCATTGAATTTAGGGTTTGCAGACAATTTTACAATTACTGTATTCGTAACTCGATTGACATATATATTTTGGTTGTAGATGCCTATTGCCAT
>CALLFA010000131.1 GCA_937997635.1 uncultured Saprospiraceae bacterium
CGTGTATCAAGCTCCCCATGAGCCAATCCATTCAATTGAAATTGACTAATTAGGCAAATGATGAGAATACACGGGTAGTACTCTCTTATAGTCTTGAATAACGACACTATAGGATTAAGGTTTATGCATTTCAAAATACCCTCTAAGGAGTACGAATATCTAAATAATGACGTTAAATTTATCAAAACCCACTTAACTTAAGTTAAAACCTATGCTGAAAATAGGGTAATTTATCGTTATGCCAACATATTTAGACGAGTACTTTAGCGTCTATTGCTGACTATTCTATAGTTATTGTAACGTATTTGGATGCTGGGGTTTTACTTTCTCTTGCGACATGATCTAAAGGAACGAGCACATTGGCTTCGGGAAAATAGGTAGCCACACACTGCTTTGGAATGGCATATTCAACAACCATAAACTTTTCTGCCCTTCTGGTTTGCTCATTAGATTGTTGGACCAAATTTACCAATTGTTTATTTTCAAATCCATGTTTGGCCATATCAGATTTGTTCATCAAAACCACTCTACGCTCATTGTAGATGCCTCTGTATCTGTCATCCAACCCATAAATAGTGGTGTTGTATTGATCATGGCTTCGGATTGTCATCATGGCGAATTCATTCTCCAAAAGTCTGTTTACTGGCAAATCAATCACTGAAAATTCTGCTTTTCCAGATGCTGTATGGAATGTGCCTTCTCTCGCTCCATTGGGAAGATAAAAGCCAGCACCTCTCCTCACTCGAGTGTTGTAGTCTTCAAACCCTGGAATCACTTCTTCTATTTTGTCTCTTATAGAATCATAGTTTTCGGTGAACGACATCCACTTGGTCGGTACTTTATCACCTAAAGTTTCCGCTGCTAAATTGCAAACGATGTCTACTTCACTTTTTAGTTGTTTTGATGGTGGCGGAAGAATGCCTTGAGATGAATGGACAATTCCCATCGAGTTCTCGACACTGACAAATTGCTTTCCTTCCTTTTGCATATCTATCTCCGTTCTGCCCAGACAAGGCAGAATCATTGCTGTCTTACCATGTATCAAGTGAGATCGATTGAGTTTAGTGGAGACATGTACGGTAAGCGCACAGTTTCGCAATGCTTCCGCAGTATACAAGGTATCTGGTGTGGCACTCAGAAAATTTCCACCCATGGCAAAGAAAACACTTGCCTTCTTTTTGTGCATGGCTTCTATAGCATCGACAACCGCATAGCCATGTTTTCTAGGTGCCTCGAAGTGGAATGTTTTTTCCAGATTGTCCAAAAATCCATCTTTTGGTGCTTCCCAGATCCCCATGGTTCGATCTCCTTGTACATTGCTGTGGCCTCTGACAGGACATGTCCCAGCACCTGGTTTACCAATAGCCCCTTTCATCAAAAGGAAATTAACGATCTCTTTGATGTTGTCTACCCCATTCACATGTTGTGTTAATCCCATTGCCCAACAAACAATGATTTTCGTATTGTCTTTGATGAGGTCAACAACTTTTTCTATTTGTTCATTTGAAATACCAGAGCGATCTAGCAAGGTCTCATAATCGTGTGTAAGCAGATCCTTCTTAAATGCTGCATAGCCATTGGTCTTTTCTTTGATAAAAGAATGGTCCAGTACAGGTGTCGACTTAGAATCGAGTTTTACTAGTCGCTGCATAATTGCTTTCAACAACGCCACATCTCCATTCAATTTTATAGGAAGAAAAATATCTGTCAATTTTGTTCCTCCACTTAACATTTTTGTAGGCTTTTGTGGATTGACAAAGTGCATTAAACCTGCTTCTGGCAGTGGGTTGATGGTGATTATTTTGCCACCATTCTCTTTACATTTTTCTAATGCACTCAGCATTCTAGGATGATTAGTGCCAGGATTTTGACCCATCACTAAGATGACCTCAGCTTCATATATATCTGGTAAAGTGACGCTCCCTTTACCTATGCCGACTGTTTGTGATAAAGCTGTACCACTCGATTCGTGACACATGTTTGAACAGTCAGGTAGATTGTTGGTCCCAAATTGTCTGACAAACAATTGGTATAAAAACGCTGCCTCGTTTGATGTTCGTCCACTTGTATAAAAGATAGCCTCATCAGGAGAATCCAGGTCATTTAATTGCTTAGCGATTGTCCGAAAGGCATCCGACCAACTGATTGGCTGGTAATGACTTGATCCTGGTTTTAAGATGAGAGGCTCTGCTAATCGTCCCATTTTACCCAATTCGAAGTCTGATTTTAGGGAAAGATCATAAACAGAATGTTGCTTGAAGAATTTAGCGCCTATGGTTTTTCTTTGGGCTTCTTCAGCTATAGCCTTAATACCATTTTCACAATACTCTCCAATCTTAGATCGGTCGTCATCAGGGTCGGGCCAAGCACATCCTGGACAGTCGAAACCGCCTTTTTGATTTACCTTAAACATCGTTTTTAAGGCCTTGGCAGGAGACATGTATTTTGATAAATGTTTGACTGTAGAAGAAACGGCACCTACACCGACAGCAACATCGGGTATATCTTTAATGACTATTCCAGTTAACTTTTGAGGTGTTTCTTCTTTTGGTCGCTTTCCCATTTTACGAAGTTACTTAATTCGATCGTGGTACGAGTATACATTGAATTTAGAATCAGTCAAAAATCCAATTAGGGTCATACCAATGTCTTGTGCCAGTTCGATTGCTAAACTTGATGGGGCCCCTATTGACATTAAAAAAGGTATGCCTGCCATCCACGCTTTCTGCACCAATTCGAATCCTGCTCTTCCACTAACAACCACCCCATACTTTTTCAAAGGGATATCTCCAGATTTCAATGATTTTCCGATTACTTTGTCCATTGCGTTGTGTCTGCCGACATCTTCCATTAAGGAGATTATTTCACCATGGACATCGACTAAAGCCACTGCATGATTCCCTCCTGTTTTATTGAAAATGGACTGCGCAGTTAATAAAATATCTGCCAGGTTATATATGGTCTCTTTATTGAATACAGGTGTGGCTTTCGCAAACATATACATCCCTTGTTGTCGGGTCATTTCCACAGAAGTCTTCCCACATACACCACAGCTACTTGAAGAATAAAAGTGCCTTTCCATTTTTGCAATATCGAAGTCGACATTTTCATGCAAATGGACAAGGACAGATTGATGTTGTTCATCAATATCCTGCTGAGTTGAAGAATAGGCTATTTTTGAAATGTCAGTATAGTTATGAATGATCCCTTCCGTAAATAAGAAACCGATAACCAATTCAAAATCATGCCCCGGTGTACGCATAGTGACCGATAAATCATGACTTTTCCCATTATGGAAAATCTTGATTTCTAATGGTTCTTCGATGACCACATCATCATTCAGCAGAATGACTTCCTCATCCTTATGTCTGTGAATAGAATATGATTGTGTCATTTTCATAAGTACCGTGTCTATTGGCAACAAAGTTTTACCTTTGCAAGCTAAATTAAATGTATGATAAATATTACTCTTCCGGATGGTTCGGTCAGGCAATATGAATTAGGGACGACAGCAATGCAGGTTGCCACTTCAATATCTGAAGGTTTGGCTCGTAATGTTTTGTCTGCAACGGTGAATAACGATGTGTGGGACGCCAATAGGCCAATATACGAAGATGTTAATCTGACCCTTCACACATGGAAAGACGATGATGGCAAAGCAACATTTTGGCATTCCTCTGCCCACTTGATGGCAGAAGCTTTAGAAGCATTGTATCCGGGGACGAAGTTTGGCATTGGCCCAGCAATCGAGCAAGGCTTTTATTACGATATAGACTTAGGAGACCGCGTGTTGAGTACCAATGATTTTGCGGCGATAGAAAAAAAGATGTTGGAGCTGGCAAGAGAGAAAAATATATTCAATAGAATAGACGTCAGTAAGGATGAAGCGATCTCTCATTTCACAGAAAAAGGAGATGAGTACAAATTGGAATTGTTGGAAGGTCTGGATGATGGTAGCATTACCTTTTATCAGCAAGGCAATTTTACTGACTTGTGTAGAGGACCGCACATTCCATCTACCGCACCAATAAAAGCTGTCAAATTAACAAAAGTAGCTGGTGCCTACTGGAGAGGTGATGAGACAAGAAAACAGCTGACTCGTATTTACGGCATTACATTTCCAAAGCAGAAAGAACTCACCGAGTATCTGCACATGATAGAAGAGGCAAAAAAGCGTGATCACCGTAAACTTGGAAAAGAATTGGAGTTGTTTATGTTTTCAGAAAAGGTAGGCGCAGGTTTGCCAATCTGGTTGCCAAAAGGAACAGCTTTAAGAACGAGGCTAGAGGATTTTTTGAAACAAGAACAGATCAAGAGAGGGTATACTCCTGTGATTACTCCGCACATCGCTAAGAAAGATCTGTATGTGACTTCTGGTCATTATGAAAAATATGGTGAGGATAGTTTTCAGCCGATTACGACACCAAGAGAAGGAGAAGAATTTTTTCTTAAGCCGATGAATTGCCCACATCACTGCGAGATTTATGGCAACAGGCCAAAGTCATATAAAGACCTGCCCGTACGTATTGCAGAGTTTGGGACAGTGTATCGATATGAACAGACTGGTGAGTTACACGGATTGACAAGAGTTCGTGGCTTTACCCAGGATGATGCACATATTTTCTGTACACCAGACCAAGTCAAAGATGAGTTTTTGAATGTTCTTGATTTAACGATGCATGTGATCAAAAAATTGGGCTTTGAAAACTTTACGGCTCAGATATCTCTCAGAGATCCTGAAAACAAAGAAAAATATATCGGCACCGACGAAAATTGGGAGAATGCGGAGAATGCCATTATTGAAGCCACAAAAGAAGTACAACTAGAAACTACCACAGAGTTGGGTGAAGCCGCGTTTTATGGTCCAAAATTGGATTTCATGATTAAAGATGCATTGGGTCGACGATGGCAATTAGGTACAATTCAAGTGGATTATAATCTACCAGATAGATTTGAGTTAGAATACATTGGTGCCGACAATAAGCCGCACAGACCAGTCATGATTCATCGTGCACCATTCGGCTCTATGGAACGATTTATTGGGGTTTTAATCGAGCATTGCGCTGGTAAATTTCCACTATGGTTGACTCCTGAGCAATATGCAATTTTGCCGATTAGTGATAAGTATTTGTCATATGCCAAAGAGGTCCAGCAGACATTGTCCTTGCATGACATCAGAGGAACGATCGACAGCAGGACAGAGTCTATAGGTAAGAAAATTAGAGATACCGAATTAAAGAAAATTCCGATCATGCTTATTGTCGGCGAAAAAGAAGCTGAAGAGAATAAAGTAGCTGTGCGCTTGCAAGGTGATGGTGATAAAGGTGCTATGACCATAGAAGAATTCACCGCATATTTTCAAGGATTACTTGGGTAAATGTAGTTGCCAAAACACTTTTTTGATTAATGTCCAAAAATATGTTGTTTTAATGTAGATTAGCGTCTTTAATATGAAATGCATTTGAAGTGACCCCTAAACTTTAGCGTAAGTTTACTTTTACTCTCTTCAATATTAGATGATAATAAGATTTTACAACAAGAATGTCTTATTTTCTCATCAGCAGATTAAAAATAAACTCAAGTGAAAGAAATTAAACCCTTATTACTGACAACTTTAGGTATACTATTTTCAATAGTTATTATTCATGCCCAAGATTGGAGCGGCATCCCAGTACCAGCAGATGCAGGCATAGGGAGAACATGGGAACTACAGCAAGACCCATCAGATGACTTCAATTATGTGTTTAATCAAACAACTAATTTTACCAATTTTGGGAATAATAAATGGTACAATTTCTACCACAATAGTTGGACTGGTCCAGGAACTACTTACTGGCAATTCGACCATGTGTCTGTCGATGGAAGTGACTTGATAATAAACTCTTCTAGAAATCCGAGCACTGCAAAACTTGGTGTGCCAGGGGTGAATGCAGGAATTATTACATCCAATCACAGAGTTAAATTTCCTGTATTTGTAGAATCAAATATTAGTGTTGCTGATATCACATTAGCATCAAATGTTTGGATGTTGAGCCCTGATGATACTCAAGAAATAGACATTTCAGAATGTTATGGAGCTGATGAAAATGGGAATGGGTTTTTCGCACAATTCATCCATTTGAGTCACCATTCTTTTGTCCGGGATCCATTTGAGGATTATCAACCAAGAGACTTTCCAAGCTGGTGGAGTAGATCAGGCGTATCATCGTGGGGAGAATTCTGTTGGAACGGGGGTAATAGACAATATGTGCGTGTTGGCGTCAATTGGATTAGTCCATTTCATTTTGAATATTATATCGATGGAGAACTGGTCAGAGTATTGTATGATAAAGCTTTTGCGAATAAAAGTAACGGAACTTGGATCTACTCATATCCAACGATGACTAACGGAAATCTTGATTTCGCTAGTAATGGTTTTCAAGCCACTGTTCAACATGATACAAGTACTACTTATTCTTTTGAGAAATTACAAGCAGCTAGCAACACATCTGTCGTGAGTGTCATCGATCCCTTTAATTATCAGGGAGGAAATGGCTTTTCAAAAGAGCTTGATATTATTATTGATATGGAATCACACGGATGGCAAGTAGCAGCAGGACGTACACCTACGGATGAAGAATTGGCTGACTCTACAAGGAATACAATGAAGGTGGATTGGATTAGAGTATATAAGCCTGGTGATTGTGTTGACCAATTGGTTGAAACCACGAATCCACTTATAACTAAGTCTAATGCTGCAAATATATCGATTGAATCAAACGGTATAGTCGATTCTGGGAATATTATCGATTATTTTGCTGGTGATTATGTGCAAATGACAGAAGGTTTTGAAGTGAAACTTACTGGGGTATATCATGCATATATACAGTCTTGCCAATAATTATTGGGGAGCCTTTCAGTTCCATACCATGCAAAGCTTATCAAAGTAGGCACCATTATAGCTAATACTAGATTGCTTTTGTTGTTCAAATCGCTTAGATCGAATGGAAAGGCGTAATGCAATAATTAAATTGTAATAAAAGCCCTGTAAGGGCGCTAGATTATAGCCAAGGGTAAAACCCTTGGTAATAGAACTATTTATAACATAAGCCTGAAAGGGCGTAAGCAAAAACGCCATGAGTCAATAGAAATACTTATCCTATTTCAAGAATTTCTTTAACTCTGAATTACTTTACTTAAAACAAATTGAAAAAAAAGGACAGCCATTGCCAAAAGAACTACGATGCGTGGGTCTTATGCCATTCGAATTATGACGAAACAATACCCCAAAGGGGTATCATCAATAGTGGGGGACAACGTCCCCCGCTGTTGTAATGTTTAGACGAGGAGTCCCAACGGGACGACCTTATTTATTTGCAAGTTGTCTAAACTCCTTTGGGGTATTTGTATGAATCAATCAAATATAATCTTAGTATTATTAATGATATAAATTGCTTGTAAAATGTGTTAGCCCTGAAAGGGCGCAAAGCATATAGCAAATGGCTACAACATTGGTATGATGTCGTAATTGTACTCCAGCCCTGAAGGGGCGTAAAAGTGTAGCCTAAATGGATATTCAGAATTTTTATTTAGCTTTAAAATAAAACCAATTTCATGAATCCAGTCATTAGAAATGTATTTGCAGTCATAGGAGGTGTTGCCCTAGGTATGCTTGTCAATATGTTGATTATAACAATAAGTGGGTCTGTCATTCCACCACCCGAAGGCATAGACCCTACTGACTCCGAAAGTATGATGAAAAATATTCATTTGCTTAAGCCTAAGCATTTTATTTTTCCATTTTTCGCGCACGCTCTTGGGACACTTGTAGGTGCATGTATTGCTGCGAAGTTTTCGGCTTCTAAACCGTTGGTCTGTGCCTTGATTGCTGGAGCGTTTTTTTTGCTGGGAGGTATTGCTGCAAGTATGATGATACCTGCACCGACTTGGTTTATTGCACTTGACCTTGTGATGGCTTATTTACCAATGGCCTATCTGGGAGCAAAACTGGCTGGGGTGAAAAAGGAACATGGGTAGTAATTGCGTATTTATTCATCGAATAAATTCGACGGTACAATTGGTATAAAATCACTATTTAGGGTGATTCATATAATTCTATTTTCATTTAGTTTTGAAAATAAAAAATGAAACACAAAATATTGTTTTTAACCTGTTGTCTATTTAGTCTAAACTATTCTTTATGGTGCCAAGCAATAGTCGAAGTAGATGGCATAGATTCTGCCCAGATCACATTAAACACCACAAGCTTTCTCAATCCAACAATAGTAAACTTTAATTCTGGCAACACTAGTAATGGGTTTTCTCATTACAGATTAAGAAACCAAGGTGATGTATTTCGATTGGATATAGAATCTAATTTATTTCTAGATACTCAGGATATTTTCGAAATTACACCATCTAGATTTACAATTGCCCATCTTAGTGGCACTAGAACAAATCTATTAGGTGTCAGTTCTAATGGGACATTGGTCAGGTTAGGTTCTCAGACAAGACAGATTTCACTTCCTGCTCAAGCATTAAATTTTCAAATACCTAACGCAACTATTTCAAATAATTTTGAAGGAATAAATTGGGGCTATTCTTTTACCTCATCCGCAAAATTTACAATTGCAAAACCTGTCGATTGGGATCAAGTATCAGATATAGTTGTGACTATTTACTTTGCAACAACATCTAATGCACCTGGTGACATACAATTTTTTGGCAGACACCGTGATTTTAATATAGGAGATCCAATTAATGATGCACCCACTGTTACAAGTAATATTGTTTCCAATTCTGGAGATGATGAACTACATAAAGTCAGCATAAGCTTTAGCGCAAGCTCATTGGTCAAAGAACTTTGGATGATTACTTTACAAAGGAATACAGGTGCATCTTTGGGCTATCAAGACGATGTTGTCGTTTTTAATGTCACCGTGGAGTATGAAGCAGACATTTAGCTGTTGTCAGATTGCATCTGCTATTGTATCTTCCCTCATTTAGGGTATACGAAACAGAAGCAATCCAATGAAAATCCAAATTTGTTCAGATCTCCATCTTGAGTTTGATAAGCATAGAGAATGGTTGAAGAAAAACCCTTTAATTCCAAAAGGAGATATTCTCATTATAGCGGGTGACACAAATTATTTAGAAAGGGATTATGCTGAATTGGATTTCATCAATAAAGTGTCCACTGAATTTGATCAGGTATACCTCATACCGGGCAACCATGAATATTATGGAGGCTACGATATATCGACAGCTCTAGCACCGACCTATAAAGAAATCAAGGACAATGTGTTTATGGTCAATAATCAGGTCATAAAAATTGGTACTGTGTCTTTTATCTTCTCTACCATGTGGTCAAGGATTGAAAACAACATCCCAGTTGTCTTGAAATGGATGGCAGATTTCAAGCAAATAAGATTTAGAGAGGATGTCTTTACCATAGACCAATGCAACCAAATCCATGAAGCAGCATTTGATTTTATCACCGATGCAGCAAAGACAGCGGGCACTAAGGTCGTAGTGACACATCATCTGCCAAGTGACGAATGTACTGTTGAAGAATTCAAGGGTAGCCCAATAAGTGATGCTTTCTCTGTAGAAAAATCAACCTTCATCTTAGAGAGCGACATCGACTATTGGATTTACGGCCATAGTCATCGAAATCTAAGTGATTTCAACATTGGGAATACTCAAATGGTTACAAACCAATTTGGCTATATCGCGTGGAAAGAACATAGGTCATTTGACTATGAGAAAGTGATCGAGATAGATGAATAAGTTGAAGGTTGTTGTTCACTTCCAGGCATAAAAAAAGGCGACTAAAAGCCACCTTTTTTAATTTTTGAAAACCGACTTTTCGGCTTTAAGAATGCTTGACATTATGACAAGCATACTTTTAAAACTAATATTGCATTGTAAATATACAAATTGCAAATAAATTTAATGTTTGTTTAAACAATTAAGTAAGAATCACTCAAATATGGATTACAAGGAAATTAAATACGAAATCAGGGGAGAGATAGCCATCATCACATTTGATCGCCCAGATGTTATGAACTGTGTGGGTCCTTTGACCCACGAGGAATTAATGTCAGCATGGCTGGACTTTAAGACTAATGACAAACTGAAAGTGGCAATCATTACTGGTGCTGGTGACAAAGCCTTTTGTAGTGGTGGAGATTTAAAGGCAGGACTGAGAGGAGAGCTCATTGGCAATATTTCTGAAGAAGACAAGCAAAGCCACAGAGATGGAAAAATGCCTGGCTTCTTAGGACCATCAAGATGGACAGACATCAATAAACCAATCATCGCAGCAGTGAACGGAGTTGCTTATGCTGGAGGATTAGAATGGGCATGTTTTGCAGATATGCGGATCGCAGAAGAACATGCCTCTTTTGGTGTAACCTGCAGAAGATGGAACATTGGTCTAGCGGATGGAGGTACCCAACGGTTGCCACGAATCGTCGGCATGGGAAGAGCTATGGAGTTGATTCTCACAGGCAAAGTCATCGATGCTCAAGAAGCTTATCGCATTGGATTGGCAAACGAAGTGGTTGAAAAAGGCAAGTCACTGGAAAGGGCTTTAGAATTAGCTGAATTTCTGTGTACACTACCACAACCCGCAATGCGCACGGATAAAGAAGCTGCAGTTAGAGGATTTGGATTGCCACTAGATGAAGGATTAAAAATAGAAGCTGACTTGTTTATGGATTCTATATTTTCTCCAGAAACCTATAAAGGCTTGAAGCAATTTAATGAACGTTTACACCCAGATAGACAGTATCATTCTGAATTGAAGACGCCTGGTATTGTTCGGACCAGTGAGTGATAAAATAAAGTTATCCTTTTAACTTCAAATTAGCTACAACAAACTCGCCAACCTGTTCTCCTTGCTTGACCCCTTCATCAATCGCTGGCCTGAAATGGATACCGCCATACAATCGACTAAGCGCTGCTTCATCAGAAGCATGCAAAAATGAAGTAAATGAACGCACAGGCAGTCCATATTCAACTTCGACTGTATCATCAAAAGAAAAGTTGTCTCCAAAAATACTCGTTAATGCAACAGCCGCAGCTCGTGAAATGACACTATGACCAGACGTGTGTTCAGGAAACGGAGGTGTCTGCAACAAAGGCACCCACTCCTCATCGTAATATTCGTTGATGACTGTTTCAGGTCTTGTCAAGTTGCTGCGGTATTTTTCATCCCAACAAGAAATAAAACCATCTGCCAATGCAATTGATGTCAGTGCATAGGCTTCAATGGACTTCATTAAATCAGCTTTTGCTTTCTTACAAGCAACACCGACAATTCCCATCCAATGTCCGCCAGGGGTAATTTTTTTGGTCGCAAACATCACATGACCAGTGACATTTAATACATACGGATTACAGTCCCAAAAACTTGCAATTTCCTTTTCTTCTTCTGTTCCATTTTTCACGACTTCTAGAACCTCCATCGTTTCTTTGTAAAATTTACTGTTCTTATCCGTACTGAAAGCCGTTGGTGGTTCTGGCACAAATTGGTCCGAATCTTTAATCACAAATGGTCGGATCTCTTTCCAATGTGGCTCAATCCCGTCCATGTATCCTGGAGGTGTTGGCTTCCATCTGGCAGGTTCTTGGTTGATGCTGAATTTTGGAAACGAACGCGTCTGATGATAATTGTCTTTTGCTGCCCAAGCAGAGATGTGTTTGTAGACTTGTTGGCCAAATGCTAAGGACTCTTTATATACCGTCCCTGGCATACTTTCTTCTTTTTTGATTGTCTGATAGGTCGTGTCCATATAGGACTGATATCTCTCTTCTGAGAAGGTCAATTCTTTACCCATTAGATTAAAGGCATGAATGGCAGCAAGGGAATAAGATATCTGTTTCGAAGTATCAGCTTGAGGCGCTGGAGATAGATCTGTTAATTGACCAGCCAAAGAATTGTATGGCGGATTTGCTTGACTTAAGACTTCATATGCAGCAATAGAAGGATAGGCATATACACGACTTGCAACGGGTGGCGACAGTATGTCGTGGACAATAATATCCGATAAATTTTTTACTGCGTGATGAAAATTATCGGGATTTGAGACCGCAGCAGATTCTACATATGGTTCTTGTTTACAAGCCAATGTCACTAGGCAACACATTAAATTTAAAAAGAAGAGTCTTCTCATGGTGCAAACTTAATCACTGTCTTAAATTATATGGGAATACGATCAATAAATTTTTCAGTTAAACGGCTGATGGACAAAGATTGTTTATCTCAATGTCCCAGCTTTTTCATGACTAATGTTGCTGCTGCCAAATCTTGTACCCCAACACCAACAAGTTTGGCAATGGTGATTTGAGAGCCATAATTACGATTATGATCATTTGTGAAAGCATGACCAAACTCAGTCGTCTTATCAAGCATAGCTTTATCTGAAGATATGTGGCTGTATTCACCATACTGCTCATTCAAATCAAGACTATCAACGTAAATGTTATCTGCTTTGGTGAAACAAGCGGCATCCAATTCATGCTTATATGTATCATCTGCGCCTACAGCAGTGATGTGATGACCAGCGCTTAACCAGTCACCTTTCACCAATGGTGATTTAGCGGAGGTAGTTGTAAAAACAATAGCAGATTCCTTTACCGCTATTTCAGGGTCATCTACAACATCAATATTGGTATTGGGAAGGGACCCCATAAACCTTTGCTGAAGGGCTACAGCTTTATCTGGATTTCGCCCATAAATCCGAAGTTCCTTTATCTGCCTTAATTGCTGGAATGCTTCAATTTGCATTGCAGCTTGCATTCCAGTGCCAATCACAGCAACAGTATCTGCAGAAACAGAAGCAATATGATGAGTGATGACAGCTCCAGCTGCTGACGTTCTTAAATCTGTCAAAAGTCCTTTGTCTTGCAGCACTGCACTAGGAGCACCTGTTTTTGCATCAAATAAAAAAATAGCACCATCAAACGGCGATAGGTTCTGCTTACTATTTTCAGGGAACATCGTCGCTACTTTTATGGAAAAATAATCGTAACCTTTAATGGCAGCAGTCTTAATATGAGCATCAGCATCATTCCCGAAATGCAACAGATTCACAGGAATCCCAATCAAATTAGGTGAAGCATAATCGATAAATGCCTGTTTCACTGGTTCGAATAAATCTTCTTGCCGTATGATCTCTTTTATTTGTTCATAGCTGATTTGAATCATACGTGCAAACTGCTTTCTTCAATAAATTGCTCAAAAACTGGTAGCGACTCAACGATCTGATCTCGTCCAAAACCAACTCTGAAAAAACCTGGATAATCATAAATCCAGCCTGGCAGCAGCAATAGTTTTTTATTTTTTAATGCACGTTCTGCAAAGCCTTTGTCGTCTTCATCAAGCTTCATTTTTACAAAACTGATTGGTCCTGCCTTAGGCTTATACCAACCAAACAGATCTTCATATTTAACAAAGAAGTCATCAAACAACTGTAAATTTTTCTTAACGATTTTTAGATTGCGATCGATTATCGTCTGTCTATTGCGTAAACCAACTCCTGCCAAAAATTCACTTGGAGCTGAATTGCAAATGGTCGTATATTCTTTTAAGACTGCAATATGTTCAAGTATGGTTTTATTTTTCGTTGCGATCCAGCCGATACGCAACCCCGGTAATCCATATGTCTTAGACATCACGCCAAGTGAGACGCCATGTTCATAAGCATCTGCAAAAGCGGGAATCCGATCCGATATATCTAATTCCAATTCGCGATACACTTCATCACAGAAAACAATGCAGTTGTGTTTTCTCGCTATTGTAATAATTTGCTGTTGCTCCTCTATTGTAAAATGATAGCCTGTTGGATTATGGGGACTATTTAAAAAAATCACTCTAGTTTTCTCCGTGACTAAATCCTCTAATTTTTGAATGGAAAAGGAAGGCCCTTGTTCTGTGTATTCGACATCCCAAGAATGAACCGTGCAGCCAATACTTGTTGGTATACTTAGCAATGATTCATAGCAAGGCGTTTGTACAATAACATCATCGCCTGCATTGAGATTTGCTTGACAAAATAAGAAAATGGGCTCTTGGGCGCCAGTACATACAAGCATGTCGTTTGGATGGATTGTATCATATATGCCAGCGATCTCTTTGCGCAATGAAGGATGTCCAGCTGTCTCTGTATAACCTAGCCAATGGTTGTTAAACTTCTCTTGTGCTCCATCTTCCATAGACAGCAACTCACCAATAGTCATCGCCTCACAATCCGAATTACATATCGAATATTTCGAAGTGAACTCATACAAAGAATAATATCGCTCAAGTTTGAATGGCGTAATTTTCATTTAAGGAAGATACGTCTCTTTATAAAGAGATGTGATATTATTCGTAGGCAATTATCGTAAACAGATCACGATTTATTAAAATGAAATCCCAAAGGATCACCCCGTCCGCCTATCGGCGTCCACCCCTCCTTGGATGGGAATTTTATCCGCTTGTTAACGAAGAGTGTTTTCATTGACGAGAAAGCAAATTCTCCTCCATCGGAGGAGTGGTCCCACTGTACAGTGGGAACGAGGTGGTTTTTACCAACAATATCCCCACCAAATCACCTGCCATAAGTAAACAAAGTATTTTTCACACCCCGTTCATAATTGACATTTTCACAAGCCCATTCCAATTCACAAAACCCAAATTTTTTATTTAGCTTAGTGTGACATTAACACTTTCGCATGAATACATTTGCTACGCTCGATTGGATCGTATTGGCTGCATATTTTGGTATATTGATCGCCCTTGCCGCATGGGTCATTCTACAAAAGAACAATACGACTGAAGATTATTTCTTGGCGGGTAAAAATGCTGGATGGTTTGTGATAGGCGCGTCTATTTTTGCTTCTAACATTGGCTCTGAACACGTGGTCGGACTTGCAGGTACTGGAGCAGAGAGTGGTATGCCGATGGCGCATTACGAGCTGCATGCATGGATCGTGTTATTGCTTGGTTGGTTATTTCTTCCCTTCTACATGCGTAGTGGTGTCTTCACCATGCCAGAGTTTTTAGAGAAACGGTTTGATGCTAAATCTAGATGGTTTTTGTCAATCTTTTCGATCATTGGTTATGTATTGACAAAAGTATCTGTTACGATCTATGCTGGTGGCATTGTGGTTTCACAACTGTTGGGCATTCCATTTCTTTATGGTGCATTAGGTACAGTCATCATTACTGGTATTTATACGATCCTTGGCGGAATGAGGGCTGTCATTTATACAGAAGCTTTCCAAACGGTGGTACTGATTTTAGGTTCGTTATTTTTGACATACAAAGGATTTGAAGCATTTGGCAGTTGGGATGAATTAAAAGCAACAGTTGGCTCTAGTCATTTTGATATGTGGCGGCCAGCATCTGATCCGGATTTTCCTTGGACTGGATTGTTGATTGGTGGCACGATAGTCGGTATATGGTATTGGTGTACAGATCAATATATCGTGCAGCGTACACTTTCTGCGCACAACATTAAGATTGGCCGACGGGGGGCAATCTTTGGAGCTTATCTAAAGCTTTTGCCAATATTTATTTTTCTTGTTCCTGGCATTTTGGCGTACGGTCTCAAACTCAAAGGTGTTATTAGTTACGACAGGAGTGATGAAGTGTTTCCTGTTCTAGTACAGTCGTTGTTGCCAGTCGGCATTAAGGGACTTGTTGCAGGTGGATTAATGGCAGCCTTGATGAGTTCATTGGCCAGTGTTTTTAATTCTAGTTCGACACTATTTACAGTAGATATATTTAAGAAATTATATCCTGATTCATCGGAGAAAAAGTTGGTCAATATTGGCAGGTGGGCAACGCTTATAGTTGTTATACTTGGCATACTTTGGATTCCAATCATGCAAAAAATAGGTGGCGGTGTCTTGTACCAATATCTGCAAAGTGTCCAATCCTATATCGCACCACCGATCACTGCAGTATTCTTATTGGGTATCATTTGGAAGCGCGTGAATGCGCAAGGTGCCATTGCTACACTTTTCTTTGGTCTGATCATAGGGACGCTTCGCATCATTGCCGAATTAACAGTTGATAAAGGCGATAGTGGCATGTGGGCCAGCTTTGCAAATATCAATTTTGCCAACATGGCGATTTTTATGTTCATCGCTTGTGTCATAGTTTGTACGGTTGTCAGCCTCATGACCCCGCCACCGGACTTGAAGCAAATAGAGGGCTTGACTTTTGGAACATTATCCGCTGAACAAAAAGCAAGCAGTAAAAATAGCTACACCATGTTGGATATTGCAGCCTCTGTCTTATTGATCGTGATCGTGATAGGAATCCTGTCTTATTTTACTGG
>CALLFA010000132.1 GCA_937997635.1 uncultured Saprospiraceae bacterium
TGGGCCAATTCGTTTACCGAATTTTCTATAGGCCGATATAGTCTTGGTGGTGGAGCAACAACCATATGGCAAGAAAGCGGTGCAGACGTTGTCTTTGAAATAGGGAATGGTACAGGACCTTCCTCTGCTGCGAGATCCAATATGCTGACCGTACAGAAGAATGGTAATGTTAAGATTGGGGAAATGACTGATGCAACTGAAGTAATCGAAGAGAAGTTAGAGCTTGATGGTGGAATCGTATTGTCAGATGCAATTGACAGTACACCAAAGGAAGGGACTATTCAATATAATACGACGACAATGGACTACGAAGCCTGGGACAGTCAGAATAATGAATGGAAATCTTTGACCTCGGGGCCAACAAATATTGGTAATTATGGTACAGTGGTGAATCCTATCACTGGCAAGGTATGGTTAGATCGAAATTTAGGTGCTTCGAGAGTAGCCACTAGCCCCACTGATGTCGCTAGCTATGGTGATCTATACCAATGGGGTCGCGCTGCTGAAGGGCATCAATTGCGTACATCAGCCGTATCCACTCAACAAGCTACTACCTTTATAGCTGAGTCTGGTTCTTGGACTGGTATGTATATTTTGGTGTTTCAATGGTTATCTACCGCAGAAACTCATATGTGGTCAGGTACTGAAGCAGAAAATAATCCTTGTCCTTCTGGTTTTCGAATACCAACAAATGCAGAATGGGCACAAGAAAGAGCAACTTGGTCTTCTAATGACGCTGCAGGTGCATTTGCTTCTCCGCTTAAATTATCCAAAGGAGGATTCAGAGGTGGAGAATTTGCTTCATTCCTTGGTGTTGGTACAAGTGGATACTATTGGAGCAGTACGGCAAATACGGATTTATTTACGTCTAGGCATTTATTCTTTAGCGACTCGACTGCTGAAATGGATAATGAAATCCGGGGTTTTGGTCTGTGTGTTCGATGCATTAAGGATTAATATTAATGTTGAATGTTAAGTGTTGAATGTTGAATGATTGTCAATGCCTGATATAGGTTGACCTGACTAAACCAACATTTAACACCTGTCTGACTGCGGGCATGTGAAACATTACTTGTGGCTCTTAATTAAACACTAAAAATTAAAACTTAAAAATTACCCTTCTTCCTTCTCTTATTCACCACATTCCTAATCCAATTAGGAATGATAATGACACCCGCAATCAAGTATGGATAATAGGTGATGATTCTCCAAAATAGTGCGGCAAGAAGGCTTAGCCCTTTTGATATATAATCACTGAAAAAGCCACCAAAGATAATCTCTGCAATTCCTGCGCCTCCAGGAGTGGGACTGAAGGCAGTTATGATATGCATCACCTGGCCTCTTCCGAGCATCAACACATGATCTGCAAAGTCAAAATTTCTCGAAGTGACCAAGGCTACGATAATAAAATTAATAGCCAAAAATCTTGTGATCCAAGCACCACTTGTAGACAGGAAGGCAGAAGCATGATAAGATAGTGACTGCTTTGCTAAATCTTTCGAACTCAAAACGATGTCTTCTGCTGTTTCTTTAAGTCCTGTTTTAAATCGACCAAGAATCTTTCGTTTGGATAGCCAATACAAGAAAAATTTTATTGGGCGGGGATTGATAAACAATCCATAAAAGATCACTAGCGCATAAGTCGTCATAAACAATAAAAACATGAAAAAGGTATAACCGAAGCCATCCATTTCAGCAATGCTTGACATGTTGGGACGAATCATATTTGGTCCAAACCAAAAGAAAATCAATAGTAAAGAAATAATAGAGAATAAGGTGTCTAAGACTATTGTATACAACACAATTGTTGCTGATTTTGCAGATGATATTTTTTCTTGCGCCAAAAAGAACAAGGCAACAGCAGAACCGCCTATGGTTGTCGGAGACACAGCTGACGAGAATTCCCAAATAAATATAAGCTCAATTGACTTCCACCATGAAAATTTATTGTCAGATAATATTCTCAACCTCCATGCATAAAAGAAATGACGGATCAAATACATGGCTATGGCCAACAAAATCCATAAGAGTACATGCGCATTCCAAGACACACCTCTGAGTTCCTCAAAATCCAATTGGATATAAATGAGATAAACAACAACAAGCAAACCAATGGCCACAGGTATTGAAATGCGAGATACACTCACAGAGTCCAATACCTTCTGCTGCTCATCTGTAAATATCTGCTTTTCTTTGTCCAACTTATATACTTTATGGAATTGTTATTTCTTCTCAGATTCAAACAAAATGTCTACTCCGTCATCTTTGGGAAGAAATATAAATTCTGCACCCAACTCACTTAGAACGAACATACAGATAAATTTCTGCCGACTCTTATATATGGTTTTAAAAGAGTCTACTTTTTTCTGTTCGATCAATTGTTTAGAAATAAATTCTTCCAATGTGCTGGCATTGATGGACCAGTTGCCTTTCACCTTATTTTTATCGGCTATCGGTATCCCAACACTCATTTCGTGCTGATGAGCAATCATAATTGGATATTCCGATACATTTTCATCCTTAATCGTCTCGCTTGCTTGAACCATCATCTTCTTATAATGCTTCAACTCTTTGTGGAGAATTTTATATTTCTTTTTTGATTCTACATCTTTCATGATCCTTCTTTAAGTTTCAATAATGCTACACTTTCTGTATGTTGTGTGTGAGGAAACATGTCAACCGGTGTGACTTGCACAAGTTCATATTTCTTTGCTAACAATAATAAATCTCTCGCTTGTGTTGCAGGATTACAACTTATGTACACAATCTTTGGTGCCGCAATAAGCAATAGCGTTTCAACAACAGTCACATGCATGCCGGCTCTTGGTGGATCGGTAATCACGACATCAGGTTTGCCATAGGTTTGCATAAATTCCATTGTTAGAGTCTCTTTGCAATCACCAGCAAAAAATGTTGCGTTCGAAATGCCATTCAATTTCTGATTTTCTTTAGCGTCTTCAATCGCCTGTGGGATTTCTTCTATACCGTAGACTTCTTTGCACTTGTCTGCTACATATAGTGCGATGCTTCCTAAACCTGTATATAAATCATACACCACATCCGTCGGTTTAAGATCCGCATAGTCAACAGCGATGTCAAATAAATTTTTGGCTTGAGCACTGTTGGTTTGGAAAAATGACTTTGGTCCTATTTGATATCGTATCGACCCGAGTCTTTCTTCCATTTTTGGTTTACCATGATACAATATATGCTCCTGGTCATACAGCGTGTCGTTCATTTTTTGATTGATCACATAAAACAGACTGGTGATTTGAGGGAATGTTTCCTTGACTTGAATCATGACATCTTCAATGGCTTCTTTGTCATCATCTCTGAACACAACAGTCACCATCCACTCACCGATTGAAGAGTTGCGAAGAGTCAGATTTCTCAATAGACCCACATGATTGGAGTAATCAAAAAATGTATAGTCTTTTGACAACGCATAGTCTCTCAAAAACAAGCGAATCTCATTTCCTAAAGATTCTTGTAAATGGCAATTGTTCAGATTAACGACCTTATTAAAAACCCCTGGTCTGTGGAAGCCAGCTGCATTTCTGTCTGTAATTTCTTCGCCTGATTCTGCTTCTTCTTCTGATATCCATCGTGAATTGCAAAAGGAATATTCAATCTTATTTCTGTAGTAGAATATCTCCTCACATTTAACAATTGGTAGGACCTTCGCGCCATCATCATGGGCTATACGTTCGATGGCATCACGAACAGCTTTTTCTTTATAGTATAATTGTGATTCATATTTTGTGTGTTGCCACTTACAGCCACCGCAGACACCAAAGTGTTCGCATTTTGGGTCAGTACGTTTATCAGATAGAACAGGGTACTCAATGGCTTTAGCAACTCGGAGACCTTTCTTTTTTTTGTAATAAATGGCATTGACCACATCACCTGGAACAGGACCTTCTATGAGATACACAAATCCATCTTCACCTTTACCAATTGTTTTCCCTTTATGGGCAAAATCAATAATGGAAATATTTTCTACTCGTTTCGGCTTTCTTCTTGCCATATATTTTTGACTTAGAACTGCAAAAGTACATCCTTTAACTGTTTATTTTTCTTTAAGTGACGACTATAAAATGTAAAATTCTGTCCGTCTGTTTTGTTCACGGCCTTCCGCAGTATCATTTGTCGCAATAGGCACTCGCTCACCTTTACCTTCAAACTGTAATCGAGATGGTGAAATGCCTTTCAAAACCAATTCATCATAGACTGCTTTTGCTCTTTCTTTGGATAAAGTATCATTATCTACATCGCTGCCCACATTGTCCGTGTGCCCGACAATTCTAATCTTCAGTGATGGTTTGTTTGATAAAAGGGTATACAGGTATTGAATCTCGGTCTGCGATCTGTTTTGTAAGGTTGCAGAACCCGTTTCGAAAAAGATGTTTTTTAATATGATTGGTTCATCTCTATTTAGGGATTCGCCTTCTAGCGGCTGTAGATAGATGTCATAGGTCAAGTCTCCATTTTCAATATCTATGGATTCAGAATGGAATATGTACCCCTCATGAGTGACGTGTACGAAAAATGATTCGCCTGTAAAATATGGGATCATGGCTTGCCCATTGTTGTCAGCAGTGGTGGCAAGTTGATTGGTGGTATCAATTTGAGAAGAGAGGACCAATTTTGCTTGCAACGGCTGCTTTGTGTCTTTATCCTTCACAATAAGGGTGATGGCATTTGCCTTGGTCGCTCGATAATCTGGTGGCAATTTAAATGAGTAGATATCCAGCTTTTTGCCAGCTACCCTGTCTGTTGCAAAATATGCTGTTATGCCATCTCTACCTACTTTCATCCCACGGTCATCATCTGTAGTGTTTATAGGGTAGGGGAGGTGATCTACGGATAGCCATTTGGTTCCCCAAGCATCACGACTAGCTTTGTAAATGTCAAATTTACCGAGGCCTTCAATTTTATCAGAAGCAAAGTAAAGGCTAAGACCATCTTTATGGATGAACGGCGTTTCTTCATTCGCAGTGCTATTAATAATCTCGCCCATATTGAGTGGTTTCTGCCAGACGCCATTAGGAGTCAACGTAGAGAACCAAACATCATTGCGCCCTTTGCCTCCTTTACGATTACTTGTGAAATACAAGGTGTTGCCGTCTCCTGATAACGATGGTTGTCGTTCATCATATTCGCTGTTGAATTGAGGTCCTAAATTTTTAGGTCGACTCCAAGTGTTATCGTTGTATTCAGAACTGTATAAATCACATCCTCCTAATGTGCGCCTATTGTCACAAAAGGTAAAAATCAGTGTCTTGCCATCCGAAGAAATCGTGTGAGCTCCCTCATTCAATGGTGTATTTAGTTCTTCAATCGGCTCTACTTTAACAATGGTTCCGTCTTCAATAGTTGCTTCAAAAAAATCTTCTTGATTATTGAATCTCCTGGTGAATATCATTTTCGATTCATCTAATGGGAGAGACACTTCGTATTCCAAATCATTGGTATTGATAAGGTCAGATAGTGGTTGGACCTCTATATCGACTGCGTTTTGCTTGGCATCATTGATGCGGACTGTCTGACTGTAGAGTTGTTTGACTTGCGAATTATCTGGTTCTTGTTCGTTCAAGAAACTCAAGATGCGTTCTGCTTCATTATGGTCATCCAATTCCAACAATAGAGAAGCGTAAGCTTTACTTGCTTTGAGGTTGTATTCTGGATAAATACCTACAGTCTTGGCAAACATCTCTTTGGCAGCTTGTTTGTTTCCTAGGTCATATTGCAGTCTTGCTTTTTGAATTTGCGCTGCTAATAATGTTGGATTTTTCTTCAGTACTTGATCATATGCCTTATTGGCCTTGTCGTAATTTTTTGTCCTTTGTAATTGTTGACCTTGTTCGAATTTTTTCAAACACTTTTTATTCAGGTCTTTTGGATAAATATAGGATTGAGCATTTATGGTCATTACATTGAACAAACCAATAATACCGAGTACGAGAATATACCTTGTCATAAGAATAGAACTACTGATTGATTAACCTACAGAAAGGGGATTTTCGTGTATTTTCTTAGTGAATTAAGACTTTATAAACTTAAGATATGCCTCAGCTCTTTCGCTTCCAAGTTTTATGGCAGCTTTTAGGTCTTTTAGATGTCCTTTTTTTCCAAGTTTATGTCTTGCTAAGGCACGAAAGTAAATGATGTCTGGTTCTTGATCTGCAAATTCACCTTCTAAGTCTAAGGTGGCAATAAAGTCAAACAAATCTTGCCATTTCTCTGTATCCGCTAGTACTTCAAGGTATTGAAGCTTGACTTGCTTTGTGTATTTCCCGTTGGGATTGTCGGGTGCAAATTTTTTGTTAGCATATAGTTTTAAATCAAATGCAGCCAATTCAGGTTGATCTAACTCTAGATGACATGCCGCTTTCATTCGTCTTGCCTTCCAATAAATGGACTGCAAAGCAATTGACTTTTTTAAAGTGAATTCTAAGTTGGTTATCGCTTCTTGATAGTCTTTGTTGTGGATAGCAATATTAGCTCTGCCGAGGTATGCATCTGGAATTGTATCGTCAATTGCCAAACATTTATTGAAATCTCGTAGAGAATCGTGATATTTCTTTAAGATGAAATTGACTTCACCTCGCTTTTTGTAGGCGTAGGCATGTCGATTGTATTTGTCTATGGCATTGGATAGCGCTTCTAGAGCTTCTTGTTCTCTTCCATCCTCACCAGCGAGCTCTTTCCCTTTTCGGAAATCGACAACGGCAGCCTTATCGCTTTGGGGTTCTATATATGCATAACTCAGAACGGTCCCTTTATCAGTCTGCCAAGCTCTTATTTCGCCTGCAATAGCGAATTGCGCGCAGTATTGCAGTAGGCTAACTGTATTCCGATATGTTTTGTCTAAATGTTGTCCGACGTAGCGAGGTACTTCAAGAGATAAGACTTTTGAATCAAAGACTTCCTCTTGACTGAGCATGATATCTGATTTATAATATGTCTCCGTTCTGTACTCAAACATTTTGAATACTTTCTGATAACTCTTTTCATTTCCGAATTCGAGCCTTCCTTGTATGATGGTTTTTATAAATATCACAGACGAACAACACTACAGTAGAAAAAACCATTCCAAAATGAATGATTCAGTCTGCTAAGTTCACAATAATTTTGTGAATCTATGCTTAGATGGAATAATTATGTAAAATATTATGATCTATTCGGGTCTACGTACTCAATTTCGATCATTTCGCTGGCTTTCAAGTCGGACTTCAGAACCATTTCCTTTTTCTCTCCTTTAAAGTAATAAGATAGGCCCATCGTGTTAGGTGGTCGTCGTCCTATACTCTCTGCATGAAGGAGTAAAAAATTCTTTCCATTTTCGTTGAGTTTGATCTTGAGCTTAACAGGTTTTTCTTCAAGAGAGTATTCTTTCAAAATCCAATCACCATTAAAATTGATAGACACAATATCCCCATCCGTGAGTTTGTAATCGTACAAATTAATCGTAAACGTCATGCTGTCAACATGAATCAGATGTTCGCTACTCGTTACAGACCGATTCAGCAGTTGTTCAGGTAAGTTTTCCACAACATTTTCTTCGCTGCTTATGATGTCAAGGTCTTTTTCTTCTTCATCTTTGGGATAGGCAACTTGAAAAAAGTGAGGCTCTTCAAAGAGTTTCAGTTCTTCAATCTTCAATTGATCCATCAACAGATTGACTTCTCTTACATAGCCGTTCCCATATCGATTCATCTTATTGATAACCTGAGAATTATGGTAATAATAGAATTTGTCATACAGTTGGTATTCGGAAGGAACAATTGCTGTATTTGCGAAAAGGTAAGCATTGTCGTGAGCTTCTATAATTTTAACAATCACATTCGAATGAATCTTGCCAAGCGTTCCTTGCAGAGGTCCAGTTTTGTCATTTGCTAACTCTATTTGAGCTATTAATCGCTTTAAAGAACTGAGTTCAGAATCAATGCGACTTTCTTCTTTGGCTCGAAGCGTACGGAGAATGTTTTTAAGGGACTCATGTGCTTGAGAGATATGATAGAAATAGCTTCTTTTTTTATAGTCCTTTGGTGCGTACATGGCCAGTACATCAGTTTCTAATTTACTCGCTGTGGTAAAATAGTCCTCATACATACCAACACAGACTTCCAATTTGTCAAATATGACTTTTTGGTGCAGGCTGTCTTTCATGTCATTTTTTTGCAAGTATTGCTCTATTGTAAAGCGGCTTGTATTGATGGCGTTACAAATTTTGAGCATCCGTCTTGCTGATGGCAATAGCGCATTACTTCTATCCCTTGGATTCGATTTGGCATGCTGTTCCAGTCTTTCGACAATTTTGTACGGGTTTTTTAAGAAAAACCAACCTTCTGGATCTTCAAATATATCCTTTGGTAAATCTGAATTGTTGTACAGATTAATGGGTGTCCCTCCCGTTATTTGCTTGTTTAGTTTTTGGTTGTAATTTTCAAGAAGTCTGTGGATAATGAGTAATCCATGGATTGTTTCGTTTGTGAGGTCGACATATTCATTGAGTACGGAAACTGGTGGATCAGCAGAGACTTTTGTTGAATCTGTATAAAAATTACCAAAAAGAAGGTGAATGACTATAAATATTACATTCATATCGAATACATCATAAACTTACTAACTTCCTAAAATAATTCACTGCTTTTGTAATATTAAACGAATATTAACACTGAGAAGAGAATTTTACTATCTTGAATTTAGACGATTGGTTTGTTTCACAAGATCTTATATGAGAGTATTTGTATATCTACTGGGCTTTTTTTTGGTTGGCTGTTCGGCATCAAAGGAGTTAATAAATACCAGTACTTCAGAAGAATTAAATGGAGATCACGCTGTATATAAAGGGCAAACAGCGGATGTTATCTTCCACAATGGTACAATCATCACTATCGAGGATGAATTGCCGATGGCTAGTTCTGTCGCAGTTAAAGATGGTACAATAATAGCTGTCAGCCAACAATCTTTGGTTGAGCAATACACTGCTGAATCCACCCAAATTGTCGATTTAAAAGGGAAAACATTACTTCCAGGTTTTATTGATGCGCATAGTCATATGGGATTAGCAATGTCATTGGTTAGGCAAGCGAATCTGTCTTCACCACCTGTCAATACGGTAAAGAACATTAGTGATATCGTTGATAAGTTGAAAGCTCAGCAGAATGAGTACAACATCAAAGATGGCGAGTGGATTATAGGATGGGGTTATGATCCTGACTTGCTGGAAGAGCAGAGACATCCTACCAAATTTGATTTAGACGAGGCATTCCCTAATAATCCTGTTTTTATCGCACATATTTCTGGTCATATGGCGGTGGCAAACAGTTATACATTAGACTTATTAGAGATTGACGAGCATACAAAAGACCCAGCTGGTGGTGTTATTATTCGCATGTTGGACTCTAACGAGCCAAGCGGTTTGTTACAAGAGACAGCTGTCTATTTGGTGTATAATAATTTACCAAGACCAAGCGTAGAAGAAACATTTGAATTGTTTGATGAAATCCAAGATGTGTACGCATCTCATGGCATCACGACAGCCCAAGATGGATTAACGAATTATAAAACGTATCAATTTTTTAAGCAAGCTGCAGCTGGCGGCAAATTGAAATTGGATATAGAGCTATTGGCAAGCTTTCTGGATGCAAAAGATTATTTTACTCATGCCATTGATGATTTTGGAAAAAGCCATCATGGATTGAGATTGGCTGGACTCAAAATTGTATCTGATGGATCTCCACAAGGCAAAACAGCTTTCTTTAGTGATCCATACTTGACTAAAGTTCCGGGATGTACGCATGATTGTAAAGGCTTTGCTAATTTGGATCAAGAGCAACTAAAAGGATTAATGAGTCGGTGTTATGGCGCAGATATTCAATTATTTACACACGCCAACGGAGATGGAGCTATTGATTTATTTTTACAAACACATCAAGAAATAAAGGATTCTATTCCGTCTTTGTCTGATGATTTGAGAAATGTCATCATTCACTCACAATTTGTGCGACCTGATCAACTCGATCTGTACAAAGAGTTCAATATGATTCCTGCTTATTTTTCAAACCACGCTTTTTTCTGGGGAGATATACACGTACAGAATTTAGGTATAGAAAGAGCATCATTTTTAAGTCCACTTAAAACAACTCTGGATATGGGAATAGTTGCGACCAATCACACGGATTTTATGGTCACACCATTGGATCAGTTAATGACAGTCTGGACAGCTGTTAATCGCACGACAAGAAGTGGCAAAGTATTAGGTCCTGATGAGCGACTAACGCCTTTGGAAGCACTCAAAACAATTACAATTAATTCTGCATATCAACATCAACAAGAGGATAGGAAAGGGTCAATAAAGGTTGGTAAATTAGCTGATTTTGTTGTCCTAGATAAAAATCCACTTACAGTTGAACCAGATGATATAAGGAATATAAAAGTGCTGCAGACCATTAAGGAAGGTGTAGTGATATTTGAGCGAGAATAGGTTTGTTAATTCAACTTGTTGTTGCTGAGGCGGGACGCCTTCAGCGACGTACTCGCTTAATGTTTCTCTATAGCTGAGAAGAGAAGCCTTCAGTGACTTACCTACTTAATGTTTCTCCATTGCAAAGGCGGAACGCCTACAGCACTTAATTACTTAATGTTTCCCCCATAGCTGAGGCGGAACGCCTTAAGCAACCCAAATAGATTTTAGTTTACTCTCTTCGCCTTAATCTCCAAATATTTATTAATCACATCGATGGATAAATCTTCAGGCCTTGTTAAAATGGTATTGATGTTTTGTAATTTAAGCATCCTCATCAGTTGTTCTTTCTCCATTAATAATTTTCCTGCCATTGTGTGTGTATAAATTTCAGAAGTCGACTTTGGAATCTGGTCTGTAAATTCATCCAATTCAGAATTAATGAAACAGATGACAACCAATACGTGATGTTTGTTGATTGCTTTTAGAAATTTAAGTTGACGTGTTAGGTCGACTCTATTTTCAAAATTAGTGTACAGTAAAACAATGCTTCTTCTTTTGACAAATCTTCTGAAGGCAAAGAATAAGGCTTCATAATTAGGTTCTTTAAAATCTGTTTTCTGGTGATACAGCAATTCTGATATTCGCTCTAATTGGCCTTGATTGGAACTAGCGGCGACAAAACTATCCAATTTGTTTGAAAAGGTAATTAGACCAGCTTTGTCATAATTTTTTAGAATGATATTCGTAGTCGCTAAAACACTATTAATGGCATAATCCAATAAAGTTAGATCATTGAAAGGCATCTTCATCGACCTTCCTTTATCAACTACAGAGAACACTGGTTGTGATCTGGAATCTTGATATTGGTTGATCATTAATTGCTGTCTTCTAGAAGTCGCTTTCCAATTAATGGCTTTTATATTGTCCCCTTGTGCATAAGCCCGTATGTGCTCGAATTCATCATTCTCTCCTATTTTCCTAATCTTCCTGATGCCCGCTAAGGTCGCTGTTTTGGAATGGACCTGTAATTCATGTTTTTTCATTTGCTCAACAGAAGGAATTACTTTGACTGTTGCTTTTTCAGATAGAACGCATCTGTATTCTATCAAGGATAATTTTGGTGTTGAAATATATGCATTGATGTGACCAAAATGATATTCTCCTCTCACGACAGGTCTTATTGTTAAGTGCATTTTTTTTACTTCTTCGGGAGAAAGTGTAAAAGATTGATTGAAATTTCTTATTTGTAATTGTTCTGGTAGTTCATCAACCATATCACACAAAACAACTTGATTACTTGTGTTCGTTGCCACATAGTTGATTGTTCCTTCATCACTCAGACTTAGTTTTGGAGAAACCGTTCGTGTTATACTTATTCTTGAAACGGCTTGCTTTATCATGAAATAATCAACGCCAACTAAAATTAAAATAATGATTAAACAGATTTTGCCAATTGTCATTAACATTGGAAAAGAGTACCCGAGAATAAATACAATGATGACTACGGATAGTAAAATGAACAGTCTGTTTTTCAAATATAGGTTTCTCGTCATGACATTATCTCGGTACTTCGAGGGAGCTTAATATATCTTCGATCACTTGAAATGTTGTCGCGCCTTCCATCTCTGCATCTGGAGAGAGTATCAGTCGATGATTCAATACATATGGACAGACATATTGGATATCATCGGGAATGACAAAGTCTCTCCCTTGCATAACAGCAACAACTTTACTGGTACGCATCATAGCTAAAGAGGCCCTTGGTGATGCCCCGAGATATAGCTTGCTGTGATTTCTAGTCTCTTGTGTGATGTCAGCTATATAGCCAAGAAGTTGATCTTCCATATAGATCTCAGCTAGTATTTTTTGAATATTTTTAATGTCATCCGAATTGATCAAGCTTCTGACATGATCTAGTGTTATTTTACCGACCTGATTTTTGTATTGTTTCAAAATATCTAGTTCAGTATCTCGGGATGGATAACTAAGATTTAATTTCATTAAGAAGCGATCCAGTTGAGCTTCCGGAAGCCGATAAGTGCCTTCCTGTTCTATTGGATTTTGAGTGGCAATGACAATAAAGGGATGCTCCATTTGATACTCCTTACCATCGAATGAAATTTGTTTTTCTTCCATTACTTCAAATAGTGCAGCTTGAGTTTTTGCTGGAGCACGATTAATCTCATCGATTAAAATTACGTTCGAGAATATTGGACCTTGTTTAAATTCAAACTCGGACAACTTCATATCGTATATAGATGTCCCAATAATATCAGAAGGCAATAAATCAGGAGTAAATTGTATTCGAGCAAACTCTGTTTTGATGGCTTTTGCCATTGTTCTTGCTGAAAGTGTTTTTGCAATACCTGGGACTCCTTCGAGTAAGATGTGCCCATCACAAATGATACAAACGATCATCAATTCAAGTAATTCATCTTGTCCAAGAATTACTTTTTGACACTCGTCTAATACTTCTTTCAATTTTTCTTGTGCTGGTCTTACATCAATACGATTGCGAAACTGCACGGTTAAGTTGGCGCTTTCAAGATTAGATTCTTGGACATTTGATTCTTCTGAAGTGTTTAATTCATCCATTTATTTCCATTTTGTGTATAATTGGTTCAAATTATTAAACAAGCGATGCAGTTGGTCATCTGTAAATGCATACCCTTTAGATGCTTGGTTAAACGAATCGGTTATTTTTTCAATTTCTACTTTTTCAATTTTTGATTTTCTATTCAATAAGTCGATAAAATTAGAATTGTTTTTATCTATGAAGTATCTTTTTTGCACTTTATGATAGAATTGATCTTCCAAATGATCAATTAATTTTACATTTTGTTTTTGTGCTAAAAATAGTTGACTTAGTGTGTCTACATATTCTAGCGATGTATTTTCATTTTTGTTTTGTACAGGTATTATTTTTTGTCTTCTTTTTCCTTTAAAGAGAATATACAATAGTGCTAGCAAAATTGTCAAATAATATGCCCATTTTAGTGATGGTTGCGCTAATATGTATTTTATTGGACTGTTATTAGCGGTACTTTCAATTCGGTCTGCAAGTCTTGGTCTATCAATAATTATGTGTTCTGCATCGAACCGTTCAAATACATGATTATAAAATAAACGGAAATCGTCTTGGAGGCTGACCAAATTAGTAAAGTGATAGGGTATCGTGTATCGGTATAATGCCCCTTGACCAATGTCTCTTTTTTGAAAAATACTCAACGTATCTACATTAGCTAAACTCATATAAGTGCTGTCTTCTTCCATTTCGTCTAAGAAGAAATTCCTCGATCTAGACACTGCTTTTTTAGTGTTTCGATAGTAGTATTTGAAATTGAAAATAAGACTATCTGTATCTAAAAAAATGATTTGATCTAATGAATCTGATTTATCATACATATAATCATAGCTGTCATCTAAAAGCTCATCGGACGAACTGACAACATTTGAAATCAATAAGGCTGAATTGCCTTTTTTTATAAATTCCAATAATTCATTAGACTTTTGTTCATTCAAGTAGATGTCATAGCCAATGTTGATATAAAGAGCTTTAGAATGGCTTGCTAATGAGTCTACAATCCTATATGGTTTGATGTTTTCTTTACCATACGAATATTCAAGTGCTTCTCGAAACGCGGATGTATCATAGGGGTCTTCAAGCTCATAGCGGTATTTTTCATCCCAGTTTTTAATCACTGGTACCTCTCTTCTTTCCAATAAGAATGCAAATAAGAGTATGAGTAGGCCAATCAATGAAAAAACTAATATTTTACTATTCTTATCCAAGCTCAGGTTTACTTTAATTCTAGTTTAGGGGCTAATATTTCGTAGTCATCTTTTGTGATGCTGTGATTGCCATACCATATTAAATTGTATATCGAACTTGCTTCTCTAAAAAAAGCATATTTATTTGTTTGTCGTAATTCATTTAAGTAGTCTCTATTTGTTTTTTCTTCTTTCCATTTAATTAAATCTGTTCGGTGTAATTCTTGTAAAATAAGTATAAACTTCATTCTGACTGCAGTTCTGTAATCTCCCTCATCGAGCGCCTTTTGTAACAGGTCTTCTCCGTCTATTTCTTCAATTTCTTCTACATGGAGGTTTTCTTTTAATTCTAATGCTTTATCACTAGTCTCTATCAGTTTGAATAATTTAAATAGTATAAAAGCAATTAACCCGATGATACATGCTAAAGCTAAGAGTCTGATTAATCCAGCAATCCACAGCAAACCGCTTGAGTCTATGTCTTCTTCCTCTTCAATTTCTTCAAATTCAAACTCTTTTATTCGTAATTTCTTTTTTGTCTTACTGTAGTCCAAATTTTCAATTATCTCTTCATATTTATCTTGATCCAGAGCGTCAAACTGAGCATGCACCTGAGCTGTGATGCAAACCAAAAATAAAGATATGCTTACTATATACTTAATCATGTGCACCAAATTGTTCAATCCTGTTTTTTATATCATAACCCGTGATGGTGCCGATGACTGAATTGTAAGCGTTAATAAAAAGATAGAATATGAAAGGCAGAAGGACTAGGAAAAAGAATAGTTGCAGACAGTGATCGACGATTATTTTAGAATAAACTATATTCCCACTTATTTGATGCCAAGAGATGAATTGATTTAACAAGCTAGATATTGGTGAGCTTATTAGTAGTGTAAACGTAAAGTACAAGCCTACCAACATTAAATAATAAGGAAAAAAAGAAAAAATATGGTTAAATACTAGTTTGATGTTTCCTAAGGGATTTTCTGTGAATACAGAACTATTATGTGCATTTGATGCAAATGTTGGTATCGTAATCAGTAAAAATGCAACAATAGAACTGACAACTCCAAATGTGTCGGGGATGAACAAAAAACATAGAATAGGTATCAGAACAGACCAACCAATAAATTTCAAAAAATTTACTTTGTAGAATTCAAGAACTTTCTTTGTGTCGTATACTTCAGTAAAGTAATGAACTGTAAGACTTGAGAGAAAAAAACTCAGTATTATAAATAGAAATACAGGCACAATGAGTTGACTAATACCTAGACTAAAGAAATTTATTTGTTCATCATTAAGTAAATACTCTTCTATCGGTGCTATTTGACTAAATAGAATTATAAAGCCAAAGGACATGGTCAATAGCAATAGTATTGTCTCCCAATTGTTGCTGATGTATGTTCTGTAGTGGTTGAGACCCGCAACAAAAATATCAATAGCAGATTGTTTTGCATTGATATTTATCTCTCTTTTTTCCACAACAGTGGGCGTAACCTGAAGCGCTTGTAAGTAATTTTTTGTTTTCGACACTTGTATAGGTCGATACACGAATAAATACAATATCAGAGAGGCTGACAAAAGTATGATGAGCACTTTTATTGCAGTTGGCAATTCTGTATGCCTTGTGACAAATGATTCTAGAAAACCTGCCAGAATGAACAGAGGGATTGTGCCCAAAAGTATTCTGAGTGAACGTCTAGCTGAAATACTAAGTGAATGGACCCGAGAATAAGAAGAAGGAAATAGCAATCCATTTCCTAAGAGTATGCCAGCAGCACCTGCAATGATGATTGCCGAAATTTCAATCGTCCCGTGAATCCAGATGGTCAGAAATGAAGTTAAAAACAGACCTTTCGTATAAAAGTAATATTGAAACGCACCTACCATAATTCCATTTTGGATCAAAATGAAAACGGTCCCAAAACTACCTATGATTCCAAGTACAAATGCCAGAAAAGCAACTCTAATGTTGTTGAATGTAATGCCAAAGAACATATCTTCTTCTCTGACTTGCTTGTACACAGCCATCGGGTCGTCATTCCTAATGTTCTCATCAGTCATAGAAACATATTCTTTTCCTAAAATGACTTCGGCAAACTCAGGATTCTGTTGAGAAGAAAAAACGCCAATCATCATAGAAATGGCAAACACAAGAAACGACAAGTAGAAGGCATTCCTTGATCTATATACTTCGCCAGGCAATACAATCCTGAAAAAGTCTAAAAGTGCGTCCTTACTGCTTTTTGTTGTTTGATTTGGAAGGTCATTGAACACCTCTTTTGTCAAGTTGTTTAGGTATAACCTTACAGATCTGTTTGGAAAATAAGTGCTGGCATATGCCAAATCGCTACTTACTTTCATAAATAAATCATTGAGCTTGTTAGCATCCTTTTGTTCTGCATTCAAAAGATTCTCTAACTCAATCCATTTTTCCTTATTTTGGTTGATGAAATCAGTTTCTGTCAAAATTAAATTGATCTTTGTATTACAGTAACAATATAGAAAAAAGATACATACTTTGAAGAGAATTGAAATCGTAACGAGTCATAATATATCAATAGTTTATGCAGTTGCAACTACATTTGAACGATTTTTAGCAGCTACTGTCGACGGTTTTATTGTTGTTATGTATTCAATAGTGATGGGTTCGGTTACTGAATCGTATTCCATCTTACAATATTTGTTGGTAGTTCCAGTATTTATGTTTTATCATTTTATGTTCGAGGTATACAATGATGGTCAATCTATAGGTAAGAGGCTCATGAAAATCAAGGTTGTGAGTCTACGCGGTCGTAAGCCCGAAATTTCAGATCTATTCCTGCGATGGATATTTCGTATGGTCGACATCACTTTTTCGCTTGGCATGATTGGTGTCTTGTCTATATTGAGCACACTTAAGAGTCAACGGATCGGTGATATTATCGCTCATACAGCTGTAATAAATTTGAAGGGTACACAGTTTGTCAGATTGGATGATATAGAGGGAATATCAAATTTGGAACATACCATTAAATTTCCCAAAATCACCAAATACACAGACCAAGAAATGCTACTTGTTAAAGATGTTATCAATAGACTTAATAGACAACCAACTGAGGTGAATAGAAAAATAGCCATGGACCTGGTATTCAAAATAAAAGAAGATCTGGGTATTGATCAAGTTGGTATGGGTGTTAAAGAGTTTCTAGATCAGGTGTTAAACGATTATATCATTTTAACTAGATAAATCAGATATGTAGAGAATATAGTACAATCAATTCATCCCAAGAATAGACAGTACTTCTGTTCGCTTACGCACAGAAACTGGAATGCGACTATCGTTTTTCAGTAAAATATATCCACCTTCAGTCTTTACAAATTCCTTCACTTCCGCTTCATTGATTAAATACGATTGATGGGTGCGTACAAAACCATGCTGGCTAAGAATTTTGTCAAATTCTTTTAAGGTTTTTGTGATTAATAACTTGCTGCCATCTGTAAAAAAGAAAGTTGTGTAGTTTCCTTCAGACATACAATAGGAAATACTTGCATATGGTACGCTGACAATTTTCTCTTGTGTGTGCAAGACAATTTTACCAATGTCCTCATTTTTAACCAAACCCGATTTAATGATGTCAAACTGTTCTTTGATGTGTGGATGGGCTTGCTCTGCTTTCTCCACAGCAATCTTTAATCTTTTTGGATCAATCGGCTTCAATAAATAATCAACAGCAGCAACTTCAAATGCCTTGATTGCGTAATCTTGTGAAGCAGTTGTAAAAATTACTTGAAATGATTTTTCATCTATCAAGTCCAGTATGTCAAAACCAAGTCCATCACCCAACTCAATATCTAAAAACACAATATCCGTCTCTTTGCTTTTGAGCAGTTTTAATCCAGACAACACACTCTCTGCTTCGCCTACAATTTCTAACTCCGGACAGTAATCCACTATATCTTGATGGAGTGCCGCTCTAGCATCTTTCATATCGTCAATAATAATCGCTCTCATTTGTATTAATTCAATTTTGGTAAATATATAATGACAGTTGTTCCTTTCACTACACCTGCGTCATGTTTATCAATATACCGAATGTTCGCCTGTTTTGTTAACGGTAAATAACTTTGAAATCGTTCCTTTAAGATTGTCGTGCCGTGTGACTCATGCGTGCTAGTCGATGCTTTTCGCCCAACACCATTGTCATCAATGGTCACAATTAACTCTGAGTTGTTATCTTCAACATTGATGGTTATTTCGCCTTGATAGGAAATTCCTTTCATGCCGTGGATGATGGCGTTCTCTACAAGTGGTTGAAGGATCATTGGCGGTATCTCTGTTTCTGTATCTATAGTGTCATCCACATGAATAGTGAAATCGAACAAATCATTCCTTGCTGTTTTTTCAAGCTGCAAGTAATTTCGTAAAAATTCGATTTCTTTTTCAATGTCAATTTTATCTTCTCTGGATTGATTCAATAACGAACGCATTAACGCGGCATAATCAACTAAGACAGCGCGTGCTTTCTTATTTTGATTTTGAGCGATGAGACCTTGTATGGTGTTCAGACTGTTAAATAGAAAATGTGGATTCATTTGCAACTGCTTTGTTTCCTGTTTGGATTTGAGCAGTTGATTTTCAAGCCTGTACTTATTAGCAGAACTTTTTAATACACTTAATTCTTGCTGTTGTCTTCTGAATGAAAATAACCACAAGAGTGAAAGCAATCCAAGTCCTCCAAATAACCAAGGCCAGATGGTGCTCCAAAAATTCTGTTTGATGTAGAACGGAAATACTTCTGAGTAGCTTAGATCGCTTTTTCCTGCCTTTGCCCTGAATTGAAATTCATAATCACCTGGTGCTAAATTGGTGAAATTAACTTGACTTCCTTCCAGTGAAAACCAATCGCCTTCACTCTTCAATCGATAAGCATAATTGATGTTTTCGTTTTTTAGATATGTCGATTCAGCACCAAAACTTAATACCAAATCTTTGCTGTCGAATTCTAAAGGAACAGTGGATTTTCGAATTGGTGAGAATTTATATTCACTTTTGCCAATAGACAAGAAAGGTCCCTCCTCGTTAGGCCAATGATTTTTCACAAATAGAGAATTTTCTCCGAGGAGCCAAAGTTGCCCCCACTTGTCAACGCATATATCTGTGATATACTCGCCAAGAGGCATAGCTATTTTATTGATATCGTAGTTAGATGGATTCCATTGTAGAATCGTATTTTTACTATCTAGAAATAGCAGTTCGTTATCCTTTTTTTCCACATCAAACACACCAGAGGGAAATTCAATTCCTTCGGCAAGAAATTGCTTAGTGGTTTGGCCTTCTTTTAACCATAAGCCATTGTTAATGGTAGCAATCAAGTGACCATTTTGATAATCAATAATTTTACTAATTGGACCTACTCCCATGGAATCTATGTATTCTCTTGCCTTTGCTTGTCCTTTTTGCGCAGTCGAAAAAGAGCTGCCATTATAGATGTATCTGTTGCCATTTGTCGCTAACAACTCTAGAGAACTTGCCTGCTCTATGCTGTTCAAGTGCGTGATGTCAGTCTTCAAATGTTGTAATGGAATCTCCCTCCATTCGGACTGCCCATAACAGACATGGGATACACAAATACATAAAAAGATACTAACTCTAAGCATTGTTGATTTAACCTTAAAATTAAAATTCAATTGTGTGCATGCATCAAAACTTTATTCGCTTTTCACATGTAGAAGTCATCAGATTTGATTGTCTATGTAAAACAAAAAGGTAGTGACTTATTGTTATTGTAGTTTGATTATTTGACAATGTACGCTTCTGTATTTTATTCAATGAATTTTATCCTACTCCATTTTTCAGGTAAATGAGTGTCATAAATTCCGTGACTGTTTAGCACCATTGCAGGGTGTGGTTGCACTTCTTTTCCACCTACCATTAATTTTTGAAATCGACCTAACAACATATTCCAAACATCACCATTTGAAGGTGGTATTGATCGCCCGTTGGCTAGTAATTCTAAACTTTGCCAAGGAATACCAATTTCTAAACTCCATCCTTCATCAATATCGCTATTGTCATTTAAGGTGCCATCTATGTGTACGCCTGTTGTTAAGTCTTGCAAATCAAAGTTGGTGAATGCCCATCGTATGCCTCTGGGATGTGTTCCTTTCCAAAATGTCGAACCACTTCTGTCGTAGTCACCTCCAAATGTATAGGCCCCTTTCTGGTGTACATCAAATTGGGGGATATCGAACTTGCTACCTTTTTTGTATGCATCTTTCCAAATGAAGAAGACTTCATAAATGGTGTTTGCAGCATTTACTTCGAGTTCATAATAACAGTCTCCACCATCAATAAATACTTCCAAATCATTTTCTAAAAAAATAATGCTGTCTCTTTCAGTTAGTTTGGCTTCTACGAATGGCTCTTCAGCTTTAAATGCTAGGTAGACATGAGTATCATTCCAGAGTATTGCAACTTGAGTGTTATACATGCCAGCATCACCGGTAACCATGTCTACAAATCTGTTACTCCATTCTGCTCGATTCCAAATGTCCTTGTTGATATTCCCATCTACAAGTATTGTTTGGGTAATTTTTTTTGCATTGTAGTCTGCCTCTTTTCTCATGATTTGGCTTTTATTGCTTTTTTAGTTTAGACAGCACTGGAGAACATCATTGGTTTTTCAAATTTGTTCTTAATAAGAATTTTGTATTGGATTAATTTTTCACATTAGCCTCATAAATATCAATCCACTGATCCATATCCATTTTAGTGACTAACTCTGCAATCAAGTCATATGGTATTTCTTCCACCTTCTTAAAGCGGACACAGCTTTTACCCATATCTAGTTTGCGCGTGCAGTGTTTTGGGTATTCTTTGACAAACCAATCGAGTAGTGGCTTGTGCGCATAAATGCCAGAATGGTATAACGCAATAAAGTTTTTCTGTGATGCAATGTTCATAAACGGTAGCGGAAGCTTTGGGTCACAATGATAGCCATCAGGATATTTAGAGTGAGGGACAACATATCCTATCATGCCATAACTCATTTGTTCTTTAAATCCTTTTGGTAAATGCTTGCGAATCGTTGATCGCAATTTTTTCATTGCTGCCTGTCTTTCGGTCGGAAGTTTAGAAATATAATCAGCTGGAGAACTAGCTTCAATCTTCATGTTTTTTCGGTTTATCCACAAAATGAATATAAGGCTAATTTCTAAAACGATGAATGTACAGGAAATGAAAAAGGAGGCTTTCATTTCTAAAAACCTCCTTATACCCAAATAATTATGTGAACCTTAAACATTTTTTTTCTTTAAAAATATCTGATGTCTTGGATGTAATCCACCATTTCAGACTTAACATCTTCAGCAGCTTTCCAGATTAATTCTTCGTCTGGTGGAAAACGTTCTGGCTCTCTTCGAAGACGATTTCTAGTTCTGTTTGTTAAAGCACGCTCATCGCCAAAATATCTAGAAGCATAGCTCCTGAATATTGACTCTGCAGCTATTGGAAACTCATCGATCAGTTGTTGGGCATTCAAGTCGATAATCTTTAGTGACCCTTTGACGTAAGCGGCTTTTTCTCGTGTTAATTCTACGATGTCTACAGTGATGTTTACATATCTGTCTTCTGTGATGTCATTACCAAGTGTATCCTTAGCCACATTTCCATTTTGATCAAGGACATAAGTAAACCCATCGACAACTTCTCTTGTCTCCACATAGACTCGCTCTGACTCTTTTTCTGGACTGACATCCAGCTGGTCTATCTCTAAAACAACTTTAAAATCCATTGGTACTTCTTCTTGCGAAGTCGTATAAAAATCTGTCCAAAATGAATTTAATGATGGGACATTGACAGCCAATAATTCCTCATGTAAATCACCTGGAATATATGCATTGGCAGCATTTCTTGTCTCGATCAGTACTCTGGTTGTGCCATAATGATGTGCGGTTCGTTTAAGTGCTTCAGAATGTTTAAACTGCTTAAAGTATCTGTCAATTTGACTTAAGGAATGATACGCTTCTGTAGCATCAGATTTGTGCTCATAATCGATATCTTCTAACAACCGTTCAGCATATGCATAATGATATTCTGATGCACGCAGACTTGCTTCCTCCAACAATGGATAAACATTAGCCATCTCAAAATGCCCAACATAACCGTCTTTACTTATGAGTGGAAGGAACGGACTTACTTTATCCTGTCTGCGCTGAATTTGACTTAAGATGTCATAAGCTTTATCCCAGCGTTCTGGATATGCTTCTGCATTTAAAGATTCCAGATAGGCAAAGTCTCTAGCATTCACTTTTGCAAATGCTTCTTCAAGTCCTTGGATGTGCTTGGTTTTTTTGTTTTTCTTACCGTGTAATTTTTCAGCAGCAAGATAAATAGCACCATCATAATCTCCTCTGTCTACCAGTTCCTGGACAGATCTGCAAGAACTTACGATGGTTAAAAGTGCGATTGTGTAAATAATCCATTTCATAAGCCTTTATTTAGTGAGTGAATAATCTCTAGTTATGACAAAGACTGAGTTGAAGTGTCAGAAGTAAACAGAGATCGAGAGTTTAGGATTTTATTAACCAATGATCAGCAATACTGACAAATGAGTCTCTTTTTTTAACAAATTGATAAGGCAGGTATGTACTGTCGAATTTATTCGATGATCTGTTCTTGTTTTATTTCAACGAATAAATGCTGTGGAATTAGCTCAATTTTAAAGAGCGATTAAAATTTGTTTCAAAGGTTACCATTGTGTTTGTTTCTGTTACGCCTTTGATGGTTAGTATTCGTTCGTAGACGATATCGCGTAGATGCGTGTTGTTTACCGCATATATTTTTACCATGATGGCATAGCGACCGACTGTGTTGACACATTCTACAATCTCAGGTATTTTCTTTAATTCGTGTATGATGGATTGTAGAAATTTTGGCTCGCCAATGATGATTTGAGTAAAGGCGCATGTTTCGTAACCCAGTTTATCTGCAGTCAATCTAAACTGTGCATTGCCCAATACACCAGACTCTTCAAGTTTGCGGATGCGTTGGTGTATCAAAGAATTCGAAACATTCAAGTTTTTTGCCAATTGGGAGTAGGGGATTCTGGCATTTTCTGTCAATTCATTCAATATACGAGTGTCTAAGGCATCAAGTTGATTATTTAACCTGTATTCTTTCATTGTCTTGTGTCAAAATGATATAAAATGTTCTATAAATTTAATAAAATGATTACAAATAAAACTTATTAGTATCAAATATACTTTATTTGTATTCTATTGACATACATTAAATACTTAGCTCATGTTACTTAAATCAATTCTATCTGTTACGTTGATCCTCTTTTCAGTCATTGATATTCCAGGATCATTGCCTGTGTTGTTGGCGATGAAAAAAGAAGGTGTGAAGATCCAGCCGTTTATAGCTACCCTGACAGCTGGGATCATTATGATCGTTTTCTTTTATGGAGGTGTATCTGTGTTGGGACTCATGGGTATTGAGATGTCATCTTTTGCTTTAGCAGGATCATTGATCATTTTCTTTATTGGATTAGAAATGGTTCTCGGCATCCGCTTTTTTAGAGACTCGCATGAAGACGGTGGAGGTACGGGCAGTATTGTTCCTGTTGCATTTCCCCTAGTGGCTGGTGCTGGTACTTTGACGACATTGATTTCATTAAAGACAGAGTTTGATTCTGGGTCCATCTTGATTGCTGTGTTGATCAATTTGATCATTGTCTATATCGTATTGAGATCTACTGGTTGGCTAGAAAGAGTGTTGTCTGATCAGACGATCTCTACCTTGAGGAAGGTGTTTGGGATATTGTTATTGGCGATTGCGATTCAAATGTTTCGATCGAATATCTATTGAACGCTATTTAGCTGATAGGAGTTGGCTGATTTGAATCATGTGTTTTATGGAATTGCATGACCCTATAATAAAGCGACATTGGTGAGGATTCTTAGCGACTTGATTACATGCTGGGACTCCACTTTTGATTAACCATATTATTCAGTAAGTCAAAATAATTCCATCCAATCTTTCTTGCCGCCAATAAGCTTAAACTATCTTGATTGATTCTTTGTGGCCTTGACGGTCCAGTCATATTTGGTTTCATATTAAGGTCGAACAAATAGTAAGTTCCTGTACTATCTGATCTGCAATCTATTCTTATAGGCGCTTTAATTCCTATTAGTTCTGCAGCTTTGGTGCAATGTCGGTACACATCTTGAATATGTTTTGAATTTAATTCATGCTCTTCAAGTACTTCACTATTTTCCATTACAGCAACCAAACCATTGTAAGGTGCAATACCGTTGTCATGATTAAATCTTTTTACAGCTGGAAGGCACCAATGATTCATAAAACTTTTGTCTTGGTTATTTATTAAATAATTCCCCTTTGGCATGACTGTAATTGTAATTTCTTGACCAGATAGATATTGTTCAACATACAGAGTGTCACCAAATTTGTTTTCTGAAAACAAAGTGTCTGCTTTATTTATTAGTTCTTTTTGATTGTCGATTTTAACAACACCTTGACTACCTCTTCCTCTAATGGGTTTTAACACCAAAGGAAAGTTTATATCTAGAGATTGATTTAGTAGTTTGTCTTTAGTAATCAGTTCGGATTTTGGGATGGGTATATCATTCGATTTCAGTAAGTTGTTCGTAAACATTTTGTCATCAAATTTATCTACCGAACTTGGTGTTTGTCCAATAATTTGGATGCCTCTATCAAAGAAATATTCAATTGGATGATTTTTATAAATTACGGTGTTTAGCCAGAAGATATTGGCTCCGTTTGAAAGAGCATCTTCAATACCGATTTTAGAATCTGGAAATACCCAGTCTTTGTCTTCAGATGGGTTTGGCTTTTTGACTGGTGTAACTACAGGTAAATTATTTGCTATTAATTCATTAGCAATATCTGCTCCGCTATCCGAATATCCTCCCGGTTTCATTGGCTTAAGAATTCCATCTTTCATTGGTGGAGGTTCCGATTGATATAGGATTGCAATTTTATTCATTTCGATTTTTCTTTTAGATTTTCATCTATAGTATCGCAGATCATATCACAAATGTATAAATCAAAAAATGAAAGTTTCGTATCACGAACATTTATTGCAAATTATAATAGGTAGTTTTTGTTTATTCTGAGTTTGGTTGATTGATTACATAATTGTACTTATTATACGGCATGACATGGTATATTCATTTCAGTTGTACCTGCATCAGCTAAATGGGGTAACTTATTCCAAGTGTATGTTTATATCCTTTTCATACAAACTCTATTGGAGGAAGTCCATTTACTTTTACTGGATATATTCTTCTGGTGAATGTCGAATCTCCTAATTCGCCATATTCATTTTTACCCATTTTCCATAGCTCCTTCTCTTTGGTCAAGACTACAAAGAATTATTAAAAATAACAATGCAGACAAATAATAGAATTAGAAGGTGAAGATTAGTTACTGGTTTCATTTTGATAGATTTTGATGTAATCTAACTTAAGTGTATCAGGTAGTGCTTTTGAATCGATGTTTTTGCTCCATTCATAAATTCTTAAACTTATGTTTGGGCTGAGCCATCTATTATGAATATCGGGTAACGATTCAGAAATATTGTAATCACTATTTATTGGAGAAGGAAATTTATGTGCAATTTCTTTATGTAATAATTCATCACGACGAATTTTCCAAAGAATTTTATTGTCAAAGTACCAGGTGACCTCATCTTCTTCCCAGTGGACAGCGTAGGTATGAAAGTCTTCACAGTAGCTTGCTTTCGAGAATTTTGTCGTCACGTATTTTTCCTTATTGTGCGAGCTGACATAATGCTCATTACTATTACCAAAAAACTCAAATACGACTAGTTCGTCATGATGCCAAAGCCAGAAAACTGGATACAAGCCTTTTGCGCAAGGAATTTTTGCTCGACATTCAAAATATCCTAAATTATATCCTCTTTTCAAAAATATGGATGAAGAAGAATAGGATAAATTGAATGCAAACTCATCTTGACCTATAAGATTACAGTTCAGATTCTTTCCTTTATCTATTTCAACAAAACCTTGATATGTATTGTATTCGTTTTTTGCTATTAGGTTTAGCAAGCCATTATCGATGACAACATTCTCACTTTTCAAGAGTGCTGCATTCGAATAATCGCAATTTCCTCTTGGTAGTATTTTGTCATATGGTTTTGGACTTTTGGAGAAGAAGTTCCATTTAGTCGTGTCCAATTCAGACGTATTAAAATCATCATGAAAGATCAGTTTCATAGAAGACTTAATATGAGAGATATCATTGGAATTTCGTTCTGTACAAGAAGTAAACGCGATTAAGATTATTAGTATGAAATTTCTCATTTTCAATTTGATGGAAGCTAAGGGATCAGCGACATCCGCCGTGCTGACGAAGGAAGCATGATCGTGATCGTCGCTTGTGTGCCTTGAATGAGCACTGGTATAAATATAGCAATACCACTTGATAAATCTATCAAGTCTTTAGGGAGATGGAAGTTCTCCTGTACCTGGAAGTGAATGATGGGTTCTAGTAAGCCTCCGCAAGTGGATGATGAGTAATCATCGATCTGAAGTAAGCGGGACTGTAAATTCTGGCAAGGACGAACAATAACTGACTGATCTTATGTAAAATGAGATTATCATGAGGTGATCGACCACTGATTAATGAAAAAACTATCTAAATTTGTAAATGAAATCCTTTCTGAGAAAATACTATTTCCACAATGACAAAATCCCGCCGCTCACATTGTTCGGTCTGGGATAAATTCGCCTTAGCTGAATCGAAGATTGAGAGGCTCATTTACTTTCCGATATAAAAAGTAAGGAGTATTGATAATCAATTAGTTATGAAAATTAAGTACAAATGAGATACAAAAAGTGTTCTACACTTCAAATTGCAGAAATGTAATCTCTTTGACTTTTGAGAAATCTTTGTCCGCTGAAATTAACGGAATATTCAAACTCCACGCGGTAGCTGCAATGATGCTGTCTGCTGTTTTTAATTTATATTCTCTTTTAATATAGATGGCTTTGTTTTTTATGTCGTCACTAATTGACTGAACACTTATTTCATTATCAAAGAAGCTGAGCAATGATGATGTTTCTGCATCTGGCATATGAAATCCTAGTGTTTCAATTTGTGAAATAATTGATGCATGTAAAAAATAATCTTCAATTATCTCAACAGCTCTAAGATTGCCACTCATAAAATAGATGATGATATTTGAATCTAGAAGTATGTTTGACAATGAAAAGTCATTATTCATTTCTCCATTCTCGTTGAAGTGCTACAGGGTCTTTACTGAGATTTAGAAAAGCAGTTCCGACATATTTTTTTCGTCTTTTGCGCATGGCTTCTAAGGTTATTTTTTTCACCTTGCTATGATGTTCACTTGCTTCTTTAATCTTGTCCTTTATTTCTTTAGGAGTCATAGAGCTATTGATTGTGTAAGTCATATTAGTATGATTTGATTATTAAACGTAGTCAATACACATAGAGTTTCCTAATTCTTATGCTAAAGTTTTAACTCTATTCACTTCTCATTTCCTTCTGGATTTCTAAAGCTATTTTATTCTTATCGAATTGAAAACTACAGCTTCTAAAGATGTAATTTACTTTTTGCTTTCTGATACTTTACTACCTTTTTTATCTTAACAGTCATTTTATGATGTATATCTTATAGAATTAGCAATTCTTTCAGTTTGCTAGAGGTCCAGTTTTTCAAAGATTACTAAAATCATTATCAAAATTATTATCGATTTAGAAACATACAAAGCAGCAGTTTCTAAGGTGGATGTTCGTTTTTGAGATTCTGCCGCAAACGCCAAAGCAGACAAAATATCTTCATTCGACAATTCTGGAAAATCTTCGAGTATTTCTGTATTTGACATCCCAGAAGCCAAATAATCTAATATGTCAGCAACAGTGATGCGTGTGTTTTTAATACATGCTTGTCCGCTTCTGATATCTTTATTAATTGATATGTTTTCTTGAAAAGATTTCATTTTATATAAAATTACGTAATTATTTGTTGTGATGTATTGTTTGCGTCAATGATTTAGAGGCTTATCCTGCCGCTCACTACGTTTAGTCTGGGATAATCCCGACGCTCTCTTCGTTCGGTCTGGGATCAAAATTCAGAGGCTCCATCCCGCCGCTCACTTTGTTCGGTCTGGGATAAATTCGCCTTAGCTGAATCGAAGATTCAGATGCTCTATCCCGCCGCTCACTACGTTCGGTCTGGGATAAATTCGCCGCCGCTCACTCCGTTCGGTCTGGGATAAATTCGCCTTCGCTGAATCAAAGATTCAGAGGCTCATTTACTTTCCAATACATAAAGTGATAAATATTGACAATCAATTAGTTAGGCTAATCGGGCAACAGATGGGCAACAAAATTCTGATAATCAAGAGAATACAAAGGTAAATAAAGACAAATACCTTAGAATGATTGGACAATCGAATATAGACCTTTTTTCCTTCTCTTAGCCTTTAAATGCAATTCTTGATAGTTGGGTAGCTCATTGCAATAAGTCTTATTGAAGGGCTTCGCATAGCCTTGACGGATCAATATTTCATTCAACGAATTGCCGTTAGGCAAGAGGACGTATGCAAGAGTTCTTCCGTACTTGTCAGTTCTATATTTAAGCTCTTGAATTATGGTTACTGGTTTACCAATCTTGGCTCTCTTTTTTAGAAACTCATAAGACTTCATTCCAAGTTCTCTCAAAAGTTGAGCTGGCATATGTGTCTCTCGTTCATCAGTTTTCATCTTTCTTCCAATACTTAGTTCTGGAGCATCTATTCCGTAGAGCCTAATTTCTTCTTCTTTGTTAGTGAAGATATTTTTGACAATTAAACCGTCTCCATCTACCACTTTTACTATTTCAAAATGGTTTCTAATTATCATTTGATGGGTTACATCTATTTGCATCTGCTTGCATTGTTTAATGAATTGAATATCAGTAAGTTACAAACTAAATTTATAGCATTATTCATTAGAAGTTAATTCTATAAAAATTATAAAATTATGGCACGACAGAAAGGCCCATTAAAGTACGTAGGAACATTAGGAGATGTTCGACATTTTAAAATCAAAGGAAACGAAGGTTTCTTCGCTGGAATGATCGGTGGTCCTACTGCTGAGCAAATAGCATCAGATCCTGCATTCAAAAGAACTCGTGAAAATATGAACGAGTTTGGCGGAAGTGCTACCGCAGGAAAAGCACTAAGAACTCCTATTATGGGATTGATCAGGAACAATGGCGATAGCCAAGTGACTGGTCGATTAACTGCTATCATGAAAAAGATCAATTTAGAGGATGGATCTGAAGCAAGAGGTCGAAGAGCTGTTTTAATATCTGCAGCACCACAATACCTACTCGGATTTGAGTTCAATAAAAACACCTCGTTAGGAGGAGTTTTCAATGCAGGCTACACAATAACGCCAACGGCGACAAGAGATAGTTCTACTTTAGACGTACCAGCATTCAATCCTTTAGATAGATTATTCATTCCATCAGGAGCTACACATTTCAGACTGATTAACTCTATATCTGTTCTTTCGGATTATGAGTACAATGAAACTACTAAGGTCTACGAAGCAAAGGACGCCGCCAATGATGGTTTGAAGGATGTGCAATATTCAGGCTACTTGCCTGTGAATGCTATGACTTCCGCAGTTAGTTTGGTTAGTACTCTTCCTAATGCTCCAACTCTTACAGCTGATGTATCTGTGATAAATATATTAGGTGTTGAGTTTTATCAAGAGGTCAATGGAACACAATATCTTTTTGCTCAAGGTAATGCAATGAAGATTGATACGATATTCTAATTTTCCCATCAGTTAATTAGAGATTTCAGAAAGTCGAAGCCTGTCCATTTGGACGGGCTTTTATTATTTGCATCAAATTTCAGTAGAAAGGTGACTCATAGTGCCTTTAGGTATTATTTAAGCATAGCTTATGTATGAGTCAGATTGATAACCCCAAGTAGACAAGATCTACTCAGGGTTATATCAATTCTTAATACTCAGAAGGAAAAAGCATTGTCGTATGCTGTCTATCAGCTTCTGTAATAATCCATACCTTCTCATTTATTGCTTTAATAGATGGTGGCAAGTTATAAGATGAGATAATTCGACTGCCATTCTCTAAAGAAAATGTGTTTTGTAATGCATCATCTTTACAGACATCTCCCCAGTCACAGTTCTTGTGTCTTGCAATTGCAGAGACTGCAAACTTTGCAAAGGCTTCAGATTCTGCAATTAGATTGTTGATGGTTCCGGTTAGGTAAATTCTTCCTGTTTGAAGTTTAGACATTTTGTAGAAATTTATTGATTAAAAAATATTTGGTCTTAAAAACAGACCTGCAGGTGATAAAAACCATATGCAACCAATTGAGCTAAGGAAGGATTTTTACAAGGTGGATCGCTCCGTAGGAGTGCTGTGTAGAGCATTGAGGGTGGGAGACCTTGTAATAATACTGACGCAGCCTACCTTGCATTTTGGTTATTTTCTCTTGTTGAAACGTAAACTCAAAAGATCATTAATCGAGACTCATTTATCTCTTTGATTCTAATGCTTTTAATTTTCGCTGTAAACTCAGACAAGCCACAAAGAAGTGGAGCTGTAATGCAATGAAAGCGGAATGACGACTGGTGCAGGATGACACGGGCAGAAAGCGGGCGACGGCAAGGTGTGAACCGAGAATGTGACGTAGGAACATGTAGGTGAAGTTGCTGCTTTTGCGTTGGCTCGTAATGGCAGCCAGACAACGACTGCAAGGAGGCGACTGGTGAAATGAGAAAGGGTTGGCAGCATTGTGGGTTAGCCGCAGCGAGCTAATATCCCTTTAAGGGATGCCGCTGAAAACATACCACCAGAGGTGGTAATACTACTAAGAGATTAGCGAAGCCGCAGCCGTCAGAGCTGCCCGCAAACAATAAGTGACGGTCAGATACAGAGTGCTATAATGCAATGGTACGAAGAGAGAGAACGAGGCGATAGCCGTAGCTGAACGAATGTAGTAATAGCTCTATGGATATGAGAGTAGTCACGTGTGACGAAAGGAGGTGAAGCTGCAGATATGATGACAAAGCTCTAC
>CALLFA010000133.1 GCA_937997635.1 uncultured Saprospiraceae bacterium
AGGAAACAGGCATGTTTACCAATTTTTATTGGGTCATGCCTATTGCCAAATATGTTGAAAAATATGGGATAGACCACTTTGACATATCTATGAAAGCCATTGAAGAAATCACAAAACGAAATACTGGAGAATATACCATACGTCCCTATCTAGAACAAGCTACAAAGGCAACATTAAAACAAATGAAGCACTGGTCCAAGGACACAAATTTTCATGTGCGCAGATTGTCATGTGAAGGCATTCGGCCACGATTACCTTGGGCTAAGAAATTAGATGTTTTCATTAGCAATCCGAAACCACTAATACCTATCCTAAATGCATTGAAAGACGACAAGTCTAAATACGTGCAAAAGTCAGTAGCAAATTGTATTAATGATGTATTAAAAGATAATGAAGACATCGGCAAAGATTTGTTGGAATCTTGGAAGATTAAACATAGTTCAAAAGAGAGGCAGTGGATTATGAAACATGCAGTACGGAACTTATTGAAGAAGGAGGATAAATGGGCCAAAAATTTAATCAACTAGTTTGAACAGTGAATAGATAATTATGAGCGACGATAGTATAAGTTTAAATAAATTCATCAGTAGCAAAGGCCTTTGTTCTAGAAGAGAAGCGGATAAACTCATTGATCAAGGACGAGCAATGATAAATGGTAAAGTAGCAAAAAAGGGCAATCGAGTCTCGCCTGGCGATGAAGTCATTTTAGATGGTGAATTAATCAGTAAGAAAAAAAAGAAAAAAAGAGTTTATATAAAATTCCATAAACCACCTGGTGTAACGTGTACCACAGATGGTAAAGACAAAAGCAACATCATCGATTATATAAATTTTAAAGAAAGAATATTTCCAATTGGTAGATTGGATAAAAGTTCGACAGGTCTTATTTTATTAACCAGTGATGGGGACATTGTCAATAAAATTTTGCGCAAAGAAAATAAACACGAAAAAGAATATATCGTTGGAGTCAACAGACCAATCAATTCAACATTTATACAAAAAATGTCTAAGCCGATTCCTATACTAGGCACAAAAACATTACCTGGCAAAGTCATACAATTAAAATCGACACTTTTTAAAATTGTCCTGACACAAGGTTTGAATCGTCAAATACGTAGAATGTGTGAACATTGTGGATATAAAGTCACGACATTAAAACGCGTACGCATTATGCACATTACTTTGGGTGCGTTAAAACCAGGAGAATGGGCGTATTTAACAGAAGAAGAATTAGAGACTTTGAATAAATCCACGTCCTAATTACCATCTTTAGTAACCGATAAAAACGCTACTTATTTATCCTTTCGCCAAAACTTTTCTGTCGCGTAAGCCGTAGGTCGATCAGGAAGTGTGACATTATTTTCTTTGGCATACATGTCCCAATCATCCAACAACTCTTTTAATATAGCAGGGTGACTTTTGGCGAGATCTTTTTCTTGAGACAAATCTGAATCCAAATCATACAGCTGCCATTGCGCTGTACCGTAAGGTTTTTCCATCCACACTGCTTTCCAATTTCTTTTTCGTATGCCACGCCTTCCAAATAATTCAAACGCAAATACTTGCTCATCTTCGTAAATAAAAGTTGAATCACCAGATAAAAAAGGAACAATTGATTTTCCTGTCATTGGAAATATTTGTCTGCCCTCATATGAATGTCCTGGATGGGTAACACCAGCTAGATCAAGACAAGTTGGTGCAATATCTAAGACAGTTGCTATTTGTGTGATAAACTGATCTTTGAGTTTTTTATTTTTAGAATATTTTATAATCGCAGGAACGCGCATACCTCCTTCCGAAGTAAATGCTTTATACCATTTGAATGGAGCAGTAGAAGCTGTCGCCCACCCTGTCCCAAGTTCAACATAAGAATTTAGTCTTCCCATGTTTTGAAGACTATTATCAAAGCTTTCATCTACCCAATCTTGTGTATTGATGTAGCCCATGATGCTATTGCCTTCAGCGCCATTGTCAGATAAGAAAATGATTAAGGTGTTGTCATAACTATCCGTCTCTTTTAGATGTTGAATGACTCTGCCAATATGATGATCCATTCGTTCTACCATTGCAGCATAGATTTCCATTGACCGAATGGCTTTTAATTTTTCCGCACTCGGTAGATCATTCCAAGGCATCACATTTGGAGGCAACGCTGGCAGACTCATGCTTTGCGGAATGATACCTAATTGCTTTGCAGAAGTCATCATTGATTTCGTCAGCACATCATAACCATCATCATACTCACCTTTATACAAATCGATAAATTCATCCGGAACTTGCAATGGCCAGTGTGGTGCAGTGAATGATAAATAATGGAAAAATGGTTTCTTTTCTTTTTGGCTTTCAGTAATGTATTTAATTGCTTTATCCGCATAGTTCTTACTAGAATAAAATCTCTTTGGCAAAGAATCTAAGACAGCATTATCTTCTACATAACCAGCTTTGCCGATTGGCTTAAGCAGAGGTTGCATGTCTTCAAAATGTCCAGCTCCTCCTTGCATCATTGCGAATGATCTGGTAAAACCTCTATGTATTGGCCAATGCTGTTCATCCTTAGGTGAGGACAAATGCCACTTACCGGCCATAGATGTGTGATACCCTTCGTCTTCGAGCAATTTGGGAAAAGTAACAACATCATGATTCAAATGTCCTTCATAGCCTCTTAGTCCCAATTGATTATCCGCCCAATCACCATGCATCGTTCCAAAACCAGTACGATGAGAATCAACACCTGTCAACATCATCGATCTGGCTGGAGAACATGTCGGACCAGAATAAAACGAAGAAAACGAAATGCCTTCTTTAGCAAGTGCTGTGAGATTTGGTGTGTTAATTTCACCTCCATAACTAGCTAAATCAGTAAACCCAAGATCATCTGCAACTATCAAAAGAATGTTAGGTCTCCCCTCTTCAACATGATTCTGATCATCGTTATGAATACATCCTACGATATAAAATATCCATGTGAAACAAAGGATGTAGTAACCATTGAACTTCATGTGTTAAATATACCAATGCGTTGGTATAGTCTATTATTCAAAGCGAATAAAGTCCACCTCAAGTTGAAAATCACCGGCTTTCTTATTATTGGTAATGAAGCCTAGTCTTATGATCTTTTCTAATAATTTATCATTAACAGTATCACCAGTAAATTGTCCAATGCGATATTCCTTAAATTCTTTTAGCATAAAGGTGATGGTTTTCCACTGATCATTCGTCTGTTCTAAAATCGATTTATAGGTCGGGTAATACCACCTTCTGTAAGGAGCAAGTACTAAAGCTATATCCTGACCTCGGCTTTTGTAACGAATGGTCACTGTCGAGTAGACAGACAAATCATATTCTGCAAAAGGACTACGTATTGAAGCGAATCCTCCATTATTTTCCAAAGATACTTTACCCTTGAATAAGATGGTTTCGTCTGTTGATGATAATTCACTTTGAGATAATCCTCCCATAACACCATCATTGACCACGTACCAATCATTG
>CALLFA010000134.1 GCA_937997635.1 uncultured Saprospiraceae bacterium
ACGAAAATTGTACATCAATGCCGCAGAGGAATTGGGTAAGAGTCGAATAGGAGGAATGATTTTAGAAACAGAATTGGACCTAACCCATCCCTTAGCTTATGGTTATACCCGCAGTAAAATACCTGTGTATAGAAACAGCACTGTTTTCTTAAAGCCAAGCGAAAATGAATATGGAAATGTAGCATTGTACACCGATGATCCGCATATAGATGGGTTTATTACCAAAGAACACATGGAGAAAAATGTCATTCCATCAGCCTCTATCGTGGTCAGTGAAGTAGGCAGAGGTAGAGCAGTGTTGTTTGCAGAAAACCCAAATTTTAGAGGGTCTTGGTATGGTACAAATAAGTTGTTCTTGAATGCGCTTTTCTTTGGGGATAAAATTAGAGTGCCGGATTGAGTCGGCAAGAAGTCGATTTTAATATGATTAAAGTTTCGGTTTCAAATTTAAGCATACAATCTAGCAGATTAAATTTCTGTGGAGATATTTAGATATTCGTTTTGTCTTTTTTGATTTTAGTGCCGCCCAACTTAGCTATTGTTGCATTCCTATCATATCTTGCGGCTTTTTTTGGAATGAAGTATTACAGTACAAACAACAGCAACTTCAAGGTAGATTTAAAAACCGCAGTGCTAAAAAGCTTGCCACCTGATAATGGGCTTTACATGCCTGAAAGACTGAACTCGTTAAGCAGTGACTTTATCAGTGATTTATCCAACAGAAGTTTTCAGGACATCTCATTTAGAGTTGCTCATACAATCTTACAAGACGACTTAGAGGAAGAAACATTGGCTGACATTATTGAGAAAGCCATTAATTTCAAAGCACCTGTTGTTCCGATAACTGAGGATATTTCTACACTGGAATTGTTTCATGGGCCTTCTCTTGCTTTTAAAGATTTTGGCGCCCGATTTATGGCAGAATTGATGTCATTTTTCGTAAAAGATGAAACTAACGAATTAGACATCCTTGTGGCAACAAGTGGCGATACTGGTGGTGCAGTTGCAGCTGGTTTTGCTGGTGTCCCTAATATAAATGTCACCATTTTATTCCCGAAAGGAAAAGTAAGTCCTTTACAAGAATTGCAATTGACGACTTGGGGTGGGAACATCAAAGCACTAGAAATAGATGGGACCTTTGATGATTGTCAAGCTTTAGTCAAACAAGCCTTCCTTGACGAAGAGGTCAATAAAAAAAGAAATCTGAGTTCTGCTAATTCCATCAATATCGCTAGACTTATACCACAAAGCTTTTATTATTTTGAAGCCTATAAACAATTGGAAGATAAAGGCAAGGGTGTGGTCTTCAGTGTGCCCTCTGGTAATTTTGGTAATCTGACTGCTGGACTTATTGCCAAACAAATCGGTCTTCCAGTACATCGCTTTCTCGCTGCGACGAACAGCAATAATATTGTACCACACTATTTGGCAACAACAACATACGAACCAAGACCTTCTGTCCAAACCATCTCCAATGCCATGGATGTTGGTAAGCCTTCAAACTTTACCAGAATGATGGATCTATATGGAGACCTATGGGAGAAAATTAAAACTGATATCGAAGGTTACTTTTATGATGATGAGGATACCCGATTTGGTGTCAAGTACATTCATAAGACCCACGATTATATAGCCGACCCTCATGGGGCAATTGGCTTTCTAGCAGCACACCAATATTTAAAAGATAACCCAGGATACAAAGCCATTTTCCTAGAGACAGCACATCCCGCTAAATTCTTGCCTGTGATGAATCCGTTGATTGGAGAGTTTCCGATTCCAGAAAAATTAACGGTATTGAGGGAGAAGGAGAGTCATGCATTGGGGATGTCGAAGGAGTATGGGGAGTTTAGGGAGTATCTTATGGACTCCAAGGGGTCATGACCCCTTGGATATGAATATGACCTCTTGAATATGAATATGCTCCATTGGGTTTAATTATCAACCGCGAATATATTTTTCAAAATTCAAAGGACCACCTCGTCTGCCTATGGCGTCCACCTCTCCTTGAAGGGGAATTTTAGCTGATTGTTAGTAAGGAGTTTTATCATAAGACTAGATGACTAAGTTTATGCATAGAATTAGCCCCAAGTGGTCATGACCCCTTAGATATATATCCATATCTTTGCGCCATGTTTCCAAAATACGATGTCATCGTTGTGGGTGCCGGACACGCCGGATGTGAAGCTGCTGTCGCTGCGGCTAACATGGGTTCATCTGTGATGTTGGCCACCATGAATATGCAGACCATCGCGCAGATGTCTTGTAACCCTGCCATGGGTGGTGTAGCTAAGGGGCAGATAGTAAGGGAGATAGATGCGTTGGGAGGCTACTCCGGGATCGTGACGGATCATACGGCCATCCAATTTAGGATGCTTAACAAATCGAAAGGTCCTGCCATGTGGAGTCCTAGAGCACAAAGTGACAGAATGTTGTTTGCTCGTTTATGGCGGAATATGTTAGAAGAAAATGAACGCATTGATTTCTGGCAAGAGATGGTGACAGGTCTGGTTGTCAAAGATGGTGTTTGTACAGGTGTCCGCACAGGCATTGGTCTAGAAATAGAAGCAGAGTCTGTGGTATTGACAAATGGGACATTTTTAAATGGCTTGATTCACATCGGTGAAAAGCAATTTGGTGGAGGAAGAGCTGGCGAACGGGCTGCAACTGGAATCACTCAGCAATTGCTTGATCTTGGATTCGAATCTGGTCGAATGAAAACAGGAACGCCTCCTCGTATAGACGGCAGGAGCTTGAATTGGGATGTGATGGAGTTGCAACCCGGAGATGAAATCCCAAGTAAGTTTTCATACACGGATACGCCAGAAATTACAGATCAAGTACCTTGTCACATTAGCTATACGAGTCCTGAAGTACACGAGATGTTGAAAGAAGGCTTTGATCGATCTCCAATGTTTAATGGACGAATCAGAGGGCTTGGTCCACGGTACTGCCCCTCCATTGAAGACAAGATTAATCGCTTTGCCGATCGTGACAGACATCAGCTCTTTGTCGAACCAGAAGGCAGAGATACCTGCGAAATATATGTGAATGGTTTCTCTTCTAGTTTGCCAGAGGATGTGCAATATAAAGCGCTTAAACTTGTGCCAGGATTTGAGAATATGAAAATGTTTCGACCAGGCTATGCCATCGAATATGACTTTTTCCCACCAACACAATTAAAAGCTAATTTAGAAACCAAGCAAGTTAAAAATCTATTTTTCGCTGGGCAGATAAATGGAACTACTGGATATGAAGAAGCAGCTTCTCAAGGGTTGATGGCAGGCATAAATGCGCATTTAAAAATCAACGAAAAAGAGCCTTTTATTTTAAAAAGATCGGAAGCTTACATTGGTGTACTCATTGATGACCTTATCAATAAAGGGACCAAGGAGCCTTACCGAATGTTTACTTCAAGAGCAGAATATCGCATCATCTTACGACAGGACAATGCTGATTTGAGGTTGACGCCATTAGCAAAAGAACTGGGTATGCATCATCTGGAGAAACGCATGGAACGAGTCGCCTTTAAAGAAGAAGAAGCCAAACAAGTGCAAAAAGTATTTGAAAAATTTAGTGTCACCCCAGATCAAATCAATGGCTTTTTAGAATCCAAAAATTCAGCCCCTATTAAGCAGGGGGTAAAATTTCTGAGCATCTTGCTAAGGCCAAAAATGGATATTGATGAGTTGAGAACAGTCTTGCCTGCCCTTGACGCTGATCTGGAAAAATTTGATCAAGAAAGTGTCGGACTTGCTGAAGTCACCGCGAAATATGCTGGCTACATTAAAAAAGAACAAGAGATGGTGGATAAAATGAATCGGCTTGAATCTGTCAAATTAAATGATGATTTTGACTTTCATGCCTTGACAGCTTTATCAGCAGAAGCCAGAGAAAAATTAACGGAAATTAAACCGAGGACCATTGGTCAGGCAAGTCGAATTTCTGGGGTGTCTCCTTCTGATATTTCTATTTTATTGGTTCATGTGGGACGGTAATGTTAAGCGATGTACTTCCATTTCCGTTTTAACCCTTAACAAAACAAAATTGTCTAATGGAATTTCTTCTAGACTACATATCTGAAGTATTATAGTTTTGCTAAAATTTTACATGCTATAATAATGTATCTAGTTGATACAATTCTTTACTCGTTGCGTATAACTGTTGTGGCGTTTTTGATAATTCTGGAATCACATCTGCAAACGGCCCTATCAAATGATCCAATGTCACTGATTCTGCTTCAACAAGATCAACAATGAGTTGACTTACTTCATCAGGCTTCAGCATCTCTTCAGGCTTTCGTTGTTGTTCCAGCTTTGCAATTAGATCATTAAAGCCTTGGTAATCATTAATGGATAAATCCTGTTGAATGCTATTTGCAAATACTTCTGTCAAATATTCACCAGGTTTTACAAGAGCTACATCAATCCCAAATTGTTCGACTTCAAGCATTAAACATTTTGAATAGCCTTCAACAGCATGTTTGCTTGCGGAATAAATACCAATTGTTGGGACAGGAGCAATGCCTGCCAATGATGAGACATTGATAATCCGCCCACTTTTTTGTTGACGCATGGAAGGTAAAACAGCATTGGTCACATTGATTAATCCAAAGACATTTGTTTCAAATAATTCTCTGGTATTTTGTTCAGAAGCCTCTTCCATTGGTCCAAACATTGCTCTTCCTGCATTATTTATGAGAACATCAATCCGGTCAGATTTTTGCTTGACATAGGCCACTGCCGTTTTAATGGAATCTCCATTTGTCAAATCCATTTCGATTAATTCAAAATCTGTGTTGTGTTTGCTTGGACTCCTACTTGTTCCAAAAACAGTATATCCTTTTTTATGCAATAAGACTGCAGCTACTCTTCCGAAACCAGTGGATGCGCCTGTGATGAAAATTGTTTTGTTCATTGTTATTATTTGTTTGTATAAAGGTCTAGTAACAGTTCTTTTTACTGCTATTTGAAAATAGTAAACTGTAAATCCTATTAAACTGAGGAAATTAAATATCAAATGACTATCTCTTTGATAGTCCTTGTAATTGAATGGTGTTATTCCTATCAAAAATGTTACCCCCATTTGATTCGGATTCAAGAAAATCACTATAGAATATGGCTATCCATTCGGCTCAACGACGACTTTTATCATTATGCCTTATCTGTAGAAGTAAGAGAAAAATTGACTGAAATTAAACAGAGAAGCATTGGTCAATTGAGCCGAATTTCTGGGGTTTCTCCATGAGATATTTTTATTTTATCCGTTGAGGTTTTTCATGCTCTTTTAGTTTCGAGAGTAGTGACTATGACAAGCCAACTGTTCAGGACTCATTTCATCTTTACTTGATTTAAGATAATTTTGCTTTGACACTTTTTGTGGTATTTTTTATAGGTAAGGACCATAAAACCCCCAAAATCCTAAAACAATAAAAGTGGCTGCTGCCAAAACGAATCCCGTAACTAGTAAGGGGTTAACTATTTTTGTATTGTCCTTTATTTTTCTCAAATACCATTCTAATAATAATAAAGGCAGCATATAAAAAGCGAAGTCCATAAAATAATCAAAGGGGCCTTGAAAGTTAGTCGTATGTCCTGGACTTCCTCCAGTAATGATAAACCAGAAGCCATAACATAGTCGGTAAAACCAAGACGCCATAGCTAACACAAATAGTCGAGTTGCCCATTCTTCGTGCCATTTCAGTTGTTTAGCAAGGGCATAGCGCATCGTTTGCCAAGCAGTGATTATCACTAAAATTCCATATAGCCCAAATCCAAGACTCATCACAATCCCTCCGGTAGTCCCTTCCATCAATATATAGCAGAACCCACCAAAACCAGTGACCATTGCCAAAGCAAAAAATAGTTTTCCAATTAATTTATGCCAAAACAATCCCTTTTTAGTCCATCCAAGCCAAATTTGAATAGGTGCCAGTATCGTCAAAGCTGCACCAAAAATCATATGGATGGACAAGCTATAATTTGCGAACATTCCGCCTGAAGGATTTAAGTTTAAGGTCGGATGATTCTCCATTAGTCCTTTGGTAAAACCCATCTTGCCCACCAAGCCAGCAAAATAGCCAAAGGGTAAGGCCAACAATAAGGATAACCCTAGCAGAAAGAAGATTTTGTTCTTTGTGGAAGAAAAAGTATTCGAAAACATTTATTATTAGCTTTACACAATAAATTTATGGCCTTGTCCCTAAAACTAATAAAATCTTCGAATAGTGGAACATATACTTGGAATAGGATTAAGCGTTAATAAATAGATGATTGGTGAAAACCACAAACGAAAAATTAAAGACTTTGTAAACAAGCTGCGCGAAAGACCTATCTGGCAACTTGTGTTAGGCTCAATTCTATTCTTTTTTATCGCTCTTATCTTATTACACCAAACACTACGCTTCATTACCTTCATGGAATGGCCTAGTAACTTACCTTCCAAACAAGAACTTGCAAAAATTCAAAATCCAATTGCTTCTGAATTGTATGCTTCTCAAGGAGAGTTGATCGGAAAATACTATGTACAAAACAGATCTCATCTTAAGGAAGAAGACATTAATGATCATTTCAAACACGCATTAATTGCAACAGAAGATAGGCGGTTTTACAAACACAAAGGTGTGGACACAAGAAGTCTATTCAGGGTATTTTTCAAAACCATTTTATTTCAACGAGAATCAAGTGGTGGTGGTAGTACCATTACGCAGCAGCTTGTTAAAAATCTTTATCCAAGAAAAAGATTTACTGTCTTTAGTACCATTATGAATAAGTATCGAGAAATGGCAATCGCCAGAGACCTCGAATCCATCTATACGAAAGATGACATTATCGCATTGTATGCCAATACAGTATCATTCGGCGAACAAGCATTTGGATTGACGACTGCAGCAAAACGTTTTTTTAACAAAGAACCTGCGGACCTGTTACTCGAAGAGGCAGCTACACTTGTCGGTATATTAAAAGCAACCAGTTATTATAGCCCTCGCAATTATCCTGAGCGCGCAAGGCAAAGAAGAAATCTCGTCTTAGATTTATTGTCTAAAAATGAGTACATCTCTAAAGACATTTCCTCAAGTCTCAAAAGTCTCCCACTAAATCTTAACTACCAATCAAAGACAGAAAGAATCGAACTCGCCAGATACTTTAAAGAATACGTGCGAAAAGAATTTAAAACCTGGAGTATGTCTGTCAGTAAATCAGATGGCTCTAAATATGACATTGAAAAAGATGGGTTAAAAATTTATACTTCTCTTGATTATGATTTACAAATTGCTGCAGAGAAAATAATGCAATCTCATATGTCTTCTCTACAGGACCGTTTTCTAAAAAGCTGGGAAGGCGGAAAATTATTTGGTCCCAATTCCAAAATAATTGATGATGGTATTTTCGCTGATGCGGAATATAAATCACTACGCAAAAAAGGCCTGTCCAATAATGAAGCCATAGACAAAATGGCAACACATAAAATGAGAGAGTTTTGGACATGGGATGGCTACAATGAAAAAAGTCGAACGAGAATAGATTCTATCAAACATTATTTGACTTTATTACACACAGGCATCCTTGCAACAAATCCAAATACTGGTCACATTAAACTATGGGTTGGTGGTAATGACTATTCAGAATTTCAGTGGGACAACATTACTGCACCCAGACAAGTCGGATCTACCTTTAAGCCAATTGTATATTTAACGGCATTAGAAAACGGTATAGATCCTTGTCAATATTATGAAAATGAATTGCGCAGTTATGCAGATTATGACGATTGGACGCCAAAAAACTCTAACGGTCTATATGGTGGCTATACGAGTATGAAAGGCGGCTTGACCAATTCTGTCAATACAGTATCCGTTCAATTGTTGTTTGAGGCAGGTATTGAGAAGGTCGTTCAAAGAGCAAAAGACTTAGGCATTGAAAGTGAGTTGAGTGCTGTGCCATCCATTGTGCTTGGTACTTCTGATATTTCATTATTAGAAATGGTACGAGCTTATGGAACCTTTGCTTCAGGTGGCTATCAAGAGCCCTTACATTCCATCATAAAAATAGAAGATGTTACTGGTAATGTCATTTATGAAAATGAAACACAATCCATGACAAGACAACAATCCATTCATGAGGATATCGTCCTGCAGTTAAACGAGATGTTGAAAAATGTTACTCAGAATGGAACAGCTTCACGCTTATATGACTGGTTTGATATCCCCTTTGAAGTTGCAGGCAAAACAGGGACAACACAAAAACAATCGGATGGCTGGTTCATAGGCTATACCTCAGATTTGGTCATCGGCGCATGGGTTGGTGCTCAAGACAGAAGAATCCATTTTAGAAATTTGTCTACTGGTTCAGGTGGGAGAACTGCCTTGCCAATGGTTGGTGCACTATTTGAATACGCGCATGAAACAGGTAAAATAAATCCACAAGCTGAATTTAATCAAATCACGACTTGTCCAGACACATTATCAGAAAGAGAGTATGCCTACATGCAGCGAAGATCCAGATACCAAGATGATACCTTTGATACACCAAAAAATATATTTGACCTCATTTTTGGAAAGAAGAAAAAATCTAGAGACCGATCATTGCGTTCGCGACAACTAAATGAAAAACGAAAACGAATAAGAGAATACGAGCAAGCCATTAAAGAATGGGAGCGTAAATTAGAACAACTTAAAAGAGAGATTAATAGAAACAATTAGTTAGGGTAATGCCAAGAGACTGATAAGTGGAAAATGATCGGACTCGCCTCTTCTCAAAATTTTATGCGTATAAATATCAAATGCCTTATCTCCCAAAATATAATCTATGCGTAAGGCAGGAATGACTCCATTAAATGATGTACCGATGCCACTGCCTGCACAACGAAAACTATCGTTTAAATCTTTAGATATCGTTTTGTAGACATAAGACTGGGGAGGGTCATTAAAATCTCCACAGATTATAAACGGCTTTCCACTCTGATCAGAATGATTTCTAATTAGTTGTGCCTGACTAGCGCGAGTGGATGAATGTTGTTGATATTTACTAAACATATCTCTAAGCCCTTTAAATGTTTCTTTTTCCCATTTACCTTCTTCTATAATCTGAGATTCTTTTCCACTAATTCGATTGGATTGTAAATGAGCACTATAGACTCTCACTACCTCATCATTAAATTGTATATCGGCCCAAACACATGAATTGACATTAGTCCCAAAATTAATTTCTCCAGAAGCGACTATAGGGTATTTAGAATATATGGCTGTCGATTTATTTTCAATGCGGTGGTTGTGTTCAAAAATGTTTGTTTCGTTCAACCATTTGTGAGAATATACGCCCATCTCTTGGCCACAGAATACATCTACATCTTTGAATGATTTTAAAAATTTGAGATACCTGTTTTTTTCTTTTTCTTTCTTTTCTGTGTCATTAATGTAGACAACATTTGCAGATAACTGCATATTGAATGTGGCTACAGTCAATTCCTTTTTATTTGGTCTGTCATCTTGAATCCCATGTGTCCCAAAAAATTTATCGACATTGTTAAACCCAATCGCCAGACAAATAATCGACAAAAGTGTATAGCTAGGTTTATTAATGGCCCAAACGAGAATAAACAGTACGTTGGCGAAAAACAACCAAGGAAAAGCCAATCCGAATATGGCGAAAAAAGCAGTTTTAGTCGGAGGGATTTGAGGTGACAGATAAGAGAAAAGCGTAGCGATAATAACAGCTACGTTTAAGATTAAAATGAGTTTCTGATAGAGTTTCAAGTTACCGTTTGCTAGCCTGGAATAAAAATTCTTTTTCTTCTTCAGAAAGGTTGTCGTAACCCTGTTCCTTTATTTTCTCTAATATTTTATCTAATTGTTCTTGATATGGCATTGCCTCATCTGTGGATTTATTCCCTTTTGCTCTACGAAGATTTGTCTTTGCTTTATGTGTTACTGTTAACGGACTTTTTTGCGCTGCTTGTTTCGGTTTCCGATTAAATAGATTTTTAAAGCCATCGATCATATTATTAAATCCATCTGCAAGATCATTTCCTTGTCTCAACAAATACACATATAGGCCTCCATAAATGACTCCTCCCAAATGTGCAATGTGTCCTCCCGTATTGTTCATTGCTCCAATATTCACAAAGTCTAAAACAATTAAAAACAACACCACATACTTTAATGGCACATTCCCTATAATCAATAAGCGCATATTGTAGTCTGGCGAAATGAATGCCGAACTGGATGCTATTGCCATTACTGCTGCAGATGCTCCCAACGCCAATCCAGTGCTTAGTAAGCCGACCTTTGCAAACAGCAAATAAAATCCAATGCCAAAAAGACCGCCCATAATGTAAAGAGGTAATATGCGATTGTCTCCAATAAAATCACCAACAATTCTACCAAACCAATATAGCAGCAGCATATTGAATATCAAGTGCCAAAAGCCTTCATGTAAAAACATGTGAGTGATCAATGTCCATGGCTTAAACAAAGCGTCCAATCCTTCAGATGAAATAGCTAAATTTCTGATTAAGGTATCGTAAGCTTCAGAACTAGGACTACCTCCATGCAATACAATTTTCAAGAAAAGGACAAGCATAAATACGCCAACGTTGATAATGACCAACTTGCTAATCATGTTGCCTGAAGTAAAAGTGCGTTTTATATCATCAAGTATGGATTGGTACATCTTATCTTCTAAATAAATGATTTTTACCCCACATTGTTATTAAAATAAAGCCTCCAATAACTCCACCCAAGTGAGCAAAGTGGGCTATCCCAGTATTAAATCCTCCTACACCGCTAAATAAATCAAACAAAACCAAAATTCCCATTAAGTACTTTGCTTTTATTGGTATTGGTGGGAAAATCAACATCAATTTGACGTCTGGAAACATTAATCCGAAAGCGATAAATACACCCATAATCGCACCTGAAGCACCTACAACAGGATTAGGATTTATAAAGCCAGTATATGCCAAGGCAAGATGAAGCAGCATTGCGGCAAACCCACAAACCAAATAAAATATCAAAAATCGTTTAGATCCTAAATTTTGTTCTACAGTTGGACCTAAAAAAAATAACGACAGCATATTAAACATAATATGTTGGGGACTGCCGTGCATAAACATATGAGAAACGATCTGATAAGGCCTGAAATTTTCTGTTCCTGGGAACCACAGAAATGTGTGTGCTCTAAATTGACTAAATACGATATGAAAGCAGATAAAGACTATCACATTAATGATAAGTAAATGCTTTACCACATCTGTTAACCTGTTCATCATACGCTAACTAACTCAATTAGATTCAAATCTATGCTTTTTATTCGTTGTAATGAAGTAAACATCAGATACAGCTTGTTCGTTCACTTGTCAATGGGTAGACGGGAGTTTAAAAGATCGTAGAAGGTTTTGGACATTGAAGCGATCCAAAATAGCGCATCACGCCAATTCCTATAAAGGTATAACTGTCGTTGTCTCTTGAATTTCCTCTTTGCTTTCCCTCTTCAAAGTTACCTGTAGGATCGGCAATATCGGAAGGGAAAACCCCACTTCCCAGAATAATGCGTCGATTACCGTCAATATCATCTGGATTTGCATATACGCTACTTACATCGTCTATATAATCAGACAATACTCGTCGAGTCGCTACTTCTATATTGATACTCCACAGTTTGTTCAAATCAAATTTAAAGCCTCCGCCTATGCTAAACCCTGGCGAAAACCTGCTGTACTCTTCTCCAGGCAGCTGTCCTTCTGTACCTAATGGCTGTAAGGCAACGGATATTGTTTCCATTAGGTCCGGATCAAAAAAGCTAGTTTTCGGGTCAAATCTTGTCATCGATACACCTGCAGCCAAATATGGTGTAAAAAATAGTTCTTTATGACCATGTATATAAGGGAAGAAGTTGAATTCGATATGAGCTGTTGCGTCTATCAATTGGCTCGAAAAGTTTAACCCTCTTGCCCTCTCAAAGAAATTATCTGAATCACTATCATCAGCATGGATACGTGCATAATTTAATGATCCTTTAAGTGAAATGCGCTCATCAAAATTATACCGCCCGACCAATCCTCCAGCATAGCCTGGCTCTATTTGAAAACTTGTATTCAGGTCTCCTGTGTAGAGGCTCGTACCTAACCAACCTCCTACTTCAAAACCCTTTTGGCTGAAGGAAGACATGGACAATAAACAAAGTGAAAAAGTAATGACAACTAATCGCATTAGAATTCGGAATTCATCGGTTTAAATCTCAAACGACGACAGATTCGATTTGGTATATAATATGACTCTAATTGGCAGATTGCAGTGCTTATTTGGACAAAATGAGTTCTGTGAAACTAGAGGCTATTTCTATTTCATAGTTCCCATCTGCATTCAAACCCTGTTTTTGAATCTCGCCAATTGCCGATACTTCCTTGATTTCGTAAGGGACGCCAATGAATACTAACTTGTATGTCTGATAACTGGCTTTAAAGTGCCCAGAAATGGTTTGTGCGATTTTTGTCGATGAATCATCACTGATTTGCTCAAATGTCTTCAAGGTATAAATGCCTTTTTCATACTCATATCCTTCACCATCATCTTCGTATAACTCGCTTTCCATCGTCCCCTCGTTGAAATACACAATCAAGGTTAATTGATCTATGACCTTTTCACCGACATATTGTTGTATCGGATAGTGTGGTAAAATGGATCCCGCTTTTACAAAAATTGGCATTGTTTCAAGCGGTGCATCGACCCACTGTTCTTGACCTCCGATTATCATCTCTCCAGTCCAGTAGTTGTACCAATTGTTCCGAGGCAAATAGACGTATTTTCCTTTTGAATTTTCTTTTAAGACGGGGCTAATCAAGACGTGTGAGCCAAACATAAATTCATCACCTCTGTGTAACAAATTTGGGTCAGCCTGATCTATAAACGCCAGTGGCCTTAAAATCGGATAACCATCTTTTGTGTATTGGTAAAAACTGGAATACAGATATGGTAGCAACTTATATCTCAACTCGATATACTTTCGTACAATGTCAGTCGTCTGTTCGCCAAATGACCATGGTTCTTGATCGCCATGATTCCCAGAGGAGTGTGTTCGACACAACGGATGAAATACTGCCAATTGAATCCATCTGGCATACAGCTCTGGTGTAGGTTGATCTATAAATCCACCAATGTCCGAGCCAATGAAAGACAGTCCAGAAATGCTCAATCGTTGACACTGCATATTTGACAACCACAAGTGTTCCCATGTTGCAATGTTATCTCCAGTCCATGCAGATGTATAGCGCTGGACACCTGAATAGCAAGATCTCGTGATGATAAATGGGCGCTTATTGTCTGAAAACTTTTTGACGCCATCGTAAGTAGCACGAGACATTTGCATGCCATAGACGTTGTGTGCCTTCCTATGGCTACATGGATGTCCATCATAGTCGTGTCTGACATCATTTGGAAATGTTTTTGACTCAACCTCCATGACAGCAGGTTCGTTCATGTCATTCCAAACACCTGCTACCTGACAATCAGCAATCAATTCTTCAAAAAGAGTTGTCCACCATTCTCTCACTTCGGGGTTGGTGTAGTCTGGGAAATAGCAATCGCCTGGCCATACTTTCCCTTTCATAAAAGGGCCATCTGCTCGTCTGCAAAACACATCTTTTTCAAGGCCTTCTTTAAAAACCCAGTAATCTTTATCCACTTTGATACCTGGGTCGATAATCACCACTGTTTTAAATCCGTCATCTTTTAATTCTTGGATCATACGCTTTGGCTCGGGAAATTTTTCCAAATCCCAGGTAAAGCAACGGAAGCCATCCATATAGTCTATATCTAGATAAATCGCATCGCATGGGATGGCAAGTTCTCTCATTTTAGACGTAATGCCTTTTACTTGTTCTTCAGGATAATAACTCCATTTACACTGGTGGTAGCCCAATGCCCACATTGGTGGCAATTCAGGAACACCTGTCAACTTGCTGTATCTGGCAGAAACATCCATCAAATTAGGGCCATTGAAGAAATAATAGTTCATCTCTCCACCATGAGCCCAAAACGAAGAAGTCGTACCTCTCTCATGACCAAAATCAAAGTAAGAGCGAAAGCTATTGTCAAAGAAAATGCCATATGCCATCCCACTGTGGCATCCCATATAAAAGGGGATGTTTTTATACAATGGGTCTTGATCTTTTTGATAGCCGTAGACATCAGACCCCCAATTCTCGAATCGACGTCCTCTGAGATTTGACTTAACTGGCTTATCGCCCATTCCAAAAAAGCACTCCCCTTCCTGGATGTTTTTACTCATTTCTACGATATGACCTCCATAGGTATGGTTGTCTTCCCAGTGAAATCCTTTCTCGTCCTGACAGATGATTTTGCCTTGTTTGTTGAGCATTGTCACTGCCGCATTGGACTTGCGTAGCTCAATATCTAAGGTAGATGTATGTATAAAATAGGCATCATCAGTCTCAGAAGTATCCAAATTGACGATGTTTTTCTCGAATTTACTCGAAAGTGCATAGGAGAAATCGTCTTCAAAGACATTCTCTATGCCATACCTTACTCGAATGATGTCATCGGTAAGGACGGTAACTTTTATGGTGACTTGATTCTGGCATTCAAAGGTAAATACACCTTCATTGAAGGTTATTTTATTGATACTACCTGGGTAAAACTCTGCTTTGTTAGCAGAATTAGCTGTTGATGTTGGAGATTCCATGAAATAATATTCTTAATAAGCAAAGATAGACACTTTGAAGCAAAAGGATATTTGGTTTCATGTGAAAAGGTGTTCTTTTTTAAGAACGTGTTATCGGACCGTCAGTTTTTTCTTCTTTCATTCCCTCTTTGAGTTCGGATTCTATAGATGCTCGAGCATTATTGAATTCTTTAATGCCTTTGCCCATACCTCGCATCAATTCAGGGATTTTCTTGCCACCAAACAACAAGAGGATAGCAAAAAAGATGATGATCATCTCAGGTCCAAGAAAGTTTAATAAAACTAGTAATTCCATTTTTACAGTTTTTAAGAATGATAAAGGTACTTGATAATAACTAAAGTTACTATTTTTTCATGCCTATTTCGCGCAATCGTTCATCGAGATAGTCGCCTGCGGATATAGATACTTATGCAATCTCTATATTTTGTTGTCTATCTTTTCAAAAATTTTTGCGTTTGTGTTAGTTTACGTCTCATTTTAAGATTTCCAGTCCGTGGCAATTATCTTACTGAGATATTCATTAATTCTGCCAACTGATTTCCCAATCTTCTTTGGCGTTTTTAGTAACACTATAGCTATAATCTCTATACGTTTTGACAAAAAATGCTTCTTTAGCAGACTTAAATAATTTTTTATCCCAAGTCCAATTGTCAGGTATTTTTTTCCAAGTTTCATGGCCATTATGAAATAAGACTAGTAACAATTGATTTCCTATCTCTGGATTTGTAAGTTCTTGTAGTATCACATCTCCTTTTTCATTTACATATTGTATTGCTCTTTTCTCTCCACTTGTATCTTTCTGAAATGCTTTATTGCGAATAATAAAATCTTTCCAGAAAGTCTTTGGCGATTTTTTATTCGCATTTCTTTTTTCTTGTCTACTTCTCTCTGCTTCTCTATATCCTTTTGGTATCTCCCCTTGGTATCCATCTAGAAAAAAATAAGGGACTTCATAATGATCCAATGGTGTTACAGGCATTAAATCCATTGGTATATATGGATTATCGATCTCTACTTCCATGCCTAGAATCCAAGCGAGTTTAAGAGCAATAGTAGGTAAGACTTGGTAAAAATCTGTATAAGGCTCTCCATATTTTTTCATTTCATTTCGACTATCTAAAGAACATAATTCTACACACGAACTAACTAGGGCATCTTTGTCTTTTTCCATAATTGCCAGATATGGCGCATACCTTTGATTCCAATTTATTTCACCTTTAAGACTTAAAGCATATTCATAATCTTTTAATAAAATATCATATCGTTCATTTATAATATAATAAAGCATGCACCTTTCACCCCAAACACGTCCATAGCTTTTTGAAGGTAGACAATAAGGAATCTGCCAATTCTTAAAACGTTCATATAAATATTTATAATTGCTCATTAGTATTAGGAATATGGGCCTTTTAAGAACGTGAAAGCTTCCACCAATCAAATCAGATTTATCATCAATCCAGTCAGCACACATTCCTGCAACTGCTGCATGTCTTTTCGCCTCATCATAGTTAAATTCACCAAAACAATAATAATTCCACAATTTATAATGATAACTAATTTGATTTGCTAGCCATATTTCAATATTACTTGGGTTATCCATTTGCTTCTTATAAAACATCTGTAATTTCTGATTTGCCAAAGAAGCCTTTTCAGGAAGTAATTTTTTCTTTCTCATTGTTATAATATTACACACTAAACTTTCCCTAAATTATAATTATGTAACTTATTTCTACTAGCATTATTGGTGAAAGTATTGGTATACATTGCGTAGATTTTAGTTGCTGGTCAACTAAGTCTTGTCCTTGACAAAATATTGGTAAGAGTCAACCTCTGTCTATCCATCCCCAACATCAATGCAATTGTAGCAAGTCTCAGGTAAAGTACCGTATGGTGTATCATCCTCTAATCCCATATTTTAAGGCTGAATCTAGAAGAGGGTAATACTACTATTTTTTCATCCCGATTTCACGTAAACGTTGATCAAGGTAGTCTCCAGCGGATATAGCTTCATAACTTATTGGCCTGTCTCCTGTAACGCAATTGGTTAAACAATCCAAGGACATTTCTCCTCTAGGGTGCAGAAAAAATGGAATAGACATCCTCGGCACATGCCAACTTTCTTTAGGTGGATTCACCACTCGATGTGTTGTAGATTTCAAGTAATTGTTCGTCAAGCGCTGCAACATGTCACCCACATTAATGACAATCTCATCTTCTTCAGGTGTAATGTCCAACCATTCGTTTTGAGCATTTAACAACTGGAGACCTCCTGCAGAAGCTCCGACAAGCAAGGTAATCAGATTGATGTCTTCATGTTGCTCAGCTCGAATGGCTGAAGCAGGCTCTTGAGTAATTGGCGGATAATGGATGGCTCTGAGAATACTGTCTCCTTGGCTTAACCAACGATTGAAATAATCAACATCCAAGTTTAAGTAGAGTGCAATTGCTTCTAGCAAACGTGCACCTGACTGTTCGAAAGCTTGATACAATTCTTTACCAACTTCGAAAAAGGCTGGTATCTCTTTGACAGTTACATTTGTATTGGAATCAGTGAGCTTGTCTTCATCTAAAAATTGACCTATCTGAAAAAACTCCTTTAAGTCAGGCACATTAGAATGCTTTGCATGTTCCTTACCAAAGGATGTGTACCCCAATTGTCCACCACCACCAGCTAGCTCATACCCTCTTTTTGTTTCTATCGGCAAGGAGAAAAAGTCTTTTGCGCTTTTGTAAAACCGTTCTACAAGCTCTTTAGAAATGCCGTGGTTGGTGACCCCTACGAAGCCAACTTCGTTAAATGCTTTGCCCAGCTGTTGAACAAAATCATTTCGCTGCTGTGTCGTGCCTTCTGAAAATTGAGAAAGGTCGACGACTGGGATGGTTCTGCTTGTGGTTTGCATGTATTAGCTACGTTGTATGATACTTGTTTGGTACTTCTTTACTATTGTGCTGCAAGATAAGGTCATTTGGACTTTTGTCAAATAGGTGGGGCTAGAGTATTTCAGAATAGTTATATCTGTCTGAAAGCTACATTCTGAAAATTTATCTATCAATCTTATGATGCCATTCTTGAAATTTTGATGGATTTATGATTTGGATTCACCTAGAACACCCTTCTTGAAAAAAATAAGATCAATTACGTATACTTGTACTAAATATTACGTATGACAACTAAGTTAACGCTATCAATAAACAAATCAGTAATAGAAAAAGCAAAGCGATATGCTAAAGGTAATAATCAAAGTCTGTCTCAAATTATTGAATCTTATTTAGAGAAGATTACATCAGAAAACGCTACGCTTGGCGATCCTGAATTAGACTCAATAAGAGGAATTATTGATTTACCTAAAGATTTTGATCTAAAAAAAGAATCAAGAAAATTAAGAGTTGATAAACATGGCTAAACTCAGACTATTCATTGACACAAATATTATTATAGATATATTAGCTGACAGAAAACCATACTCAAATTCTGCTTACACTGTATTCAACGGAACAAAATTGAATAAATGGAAATTATTTAGTTCTTCCAATTCCATTCTAACTATATTTTACATATTAAAAAAACAACTAAACGCCAAAGCAGCAAATCGTGCAATTGAAACTATATTAAATAGAATTGAAATACAAGATTTGACAAAGAAAGAATTAATAGTAGCAGTAAAATCAAAAACAGATGACTTAGAAGCCGCAAGTCAAATAGAATGTGCAAATAAAATTGGTAAAATAAATTATATCATCACGAGAGATAAAAAAGGATTTAAAAATTCTATTATCGATGTGCTAAATCCTGATGAATTAATTGCTTTACATAATAAGTAAAGTAGGAACAATTATCTTTGAATGAGAAACAACAAAAATAGTGTTAAAGGTTAAAACAAGCTACGTTTATTTATTTTTCTTACTGGGTATAGTTATTCAATTTTCTTGTTTAAAACCCGCCACATCTACTGCAGGCAAAATGGATGATAAATTATCTGTCTCAAACATGGTGGAATTTATCGACGGCAAGTATATTGACAAAACCATGATATCGCTAAGGGGATGGTACCAATATGCTATTTGGTTGTCTTGCTTTGAGGAGACATATGAAGAAGATTGGCAGACGAAGGTGGATTCGACCATTTGGGGACAGCATGTTTACAAGGACGAATTTCTAAAAGACATCTATTTCCAAACCGGAAGATTTAGAGAATATCCAATTGTAGGTATTACAAAAGAACAAGCAGTATCCTATACTAAATGGAGAGAAGAGGCAATTTTGTATTATACGTTATTATCAAACTATCCTCCATATCGATCGAAGCTTAAGGAAAATCCATGTTTAAGACCTTTTAACTATCTCAAATTGATTACTCCAACTGATTTAAGGAATGCCGGTATTACCAAACTGCCAGTATTATCTTTACCTACTTCTGAAGATTTTGAAATTTTGCTTAAAAAGAAAATTGCTTACTGTACAAAAAGACCAAGTTTTATGGTTGGAGACCTTAGTATTTATTCAATCAAAAACAGTTGTACTGGAAAAGTATTGGACTTAACATTAAATGTCAATGAATATCTATTAAACCACGATTTAATCGTCCAAAAAACAGAGGTGAAAACAAATTTTGTGGGATTTCGGAATACTGCAAAGTTTATTTCTGATGAGGAATATTTTAAGAAATTGAACTAGTTCGTGTTGAAGGGTTCACGAATTCTTCAAAACTTTTTTATGACATAGTTTAAAGCACGACGGATTTATGATTTACGATTCCTGATTTACGATTTTTTAATTTTTCGGCTCTGCTTTTAACATGCTACTATCTAATTACCTTCAACACACCCCTCATCGTCTTAGCATGTGCCGGAAACGTACAGACATATTCATAATCACCTACAGTTGTCGGCGCTTCAAAAAAAATGACATCATTGCTCAAGGGGGCAAGAAGATTTGTATGAAACAACACATCATCACTATCAGGAACATAGCCCAAACTTTGACCTTTCAAGCCAAGCTTTAATGCCTCTATGCCAACTGCGTCAGCTGTCCCTGGTTTGACGATCAACAAATTGTGCATCATGTCATCTGGGTTGTCCATCACAAGTTTTACTTTCGATCCTGCCTTAACAGTGATCTCGGTTTTATCGTATTTCATGCCTGCTATCGCAGTGACAACTACCTCCTGATCATAGTTGTCATTCCACCCAGCTGGCATTGTATCAGGTCGTTTTGCACTAGCTAAGGCAACTGTTTTGGTTAGGTCAGTAGCAGAAGTACTTGCTGTTTGTTTGTCGCCGTTACCGGGAATATTATTGATCGTATAAAATGCTACTCCGTGTAGTAATTGTTGGCCTGCCTCATTCTTGACACCTTCAGGTTTAATTTCATAAACGAACCCTGGCCTCATTCCTTCGACGTATAGTCTGGCACTCATGCGGTCTTGGGCAAGAGAAACTTTATATATGGTTCTCTCTTCAATCAACATAGCCTCCGATCCATACAGATGATGATAGATGTAATTAAAATCTGTAATCGCATAAGAGTCCGGATTTGCTGCTGATCGCTTTTCCACAGCTTGGGTAAAATGTATGGTAAATCCATCCTGCTCTATCTCTATTCGTTGCATCTCGAAGGGAGTTTTTCCATTCCAGTTTACTCGTTGTAGGCCAAACGGTTTTTTTCCCGTCGACGCCCAACCTCTATTGGTCATTCCCACATAAAGTGTTTGTTCGGGACTCCACTCCATACGCAACACACCAGACGAAAATCCTTCGACAAACCCAAAGCAAGCGCCTTGATATTCGCCATTTACTTTCTCTTGGTACACTCGCATGATTTTGCTATGCCCTTGATCTCCTATCAATAATTGTCCTTCAAATGGGCCAAAATTTTCAGGTACAACAACAATATCTGAAGTGGAAATTCCCATTAGGGTATGCGGAAACCAAACCGATGGCGCTTTGACTCCTTCCATTTTATTTGAGTAATCATATAAAGTCGAAAATTCTGTGTCGGTAATATCTGCCATCGTCAACGACACAGGTGACCCATCTTCACCACTCCATTTTAATCCTTCGGGATGGCCTGCAAAATCGCCACTTGTCAAATGTGTCATTCTTCCAGAGCCAACCCAGTCACCTTGATTCTCTGTATAAAATAAATCTCCATCTTTGTTGAAGCCAAGTCCCGCTGGCGAACGAAGTCCTGTTGCAAAAGGCGTCATTTCTCCATCAGGACTAATCTGCAATGTCCAACCTTGCCACTTTGCCAAACTAGCTCCTCGCCCTACCCAGCTCAAGTTGAGATTGATGTACATGTCACCATTTGCAGCGAACACTGGTCCATAAGCATACTCATGGTAATTTGCAGCCAAAGGCCAATTAAATATCGTTTCATATTTGTCTGCTTTCCCATCATTATTGGCATCAGACAATTTTGTTAATTCCCCTCGTTGTGCCAGATAATAAGCACCGTCATTATATGCTAAACCAAGTGGTTCATGCAAGCCTCTCGCGAACCTGCTGAACACTGGATTTGCGCTTGACGGGTTTTCAATTCGCCACACTTCGCCTCTTCTCGTACTGGCATGAAGTTCACCCTTTTCATTAAAAGCAAGGCCTCCTACTTCTAACACAATATCGTCCGGAATAGCTACCGTACTGATTTGGTAATAGTCACTTTCTTGTTGACTTATTCCAATTGAACAAATAAATAGCAAACAGAAATTGAACGTTATACTTGTTGCAAATAACCGATAAATGGAGTTACCAAAAAATTTCATAATTGACTGAATTGCTTATGGGAATTATTAAATCTTGTGTTGCACCTCGACTACGAATTGTATAATCGACTGACTGCGGTATTTTTAAATAATATAAAGAACCAATATTGATAAGTCCATCTTCTAATTCTGTAATAACAGTTGCACTTGCTGCCTTCCAATTTACATTGTCACCACCACTGAGTTGGATCGTTCTTTTCAGACTCCCTTCTTGTGTTGGAATAACAGAATCAGAAATCTGCACACCACCGAGCGAACTCTTAAACACAGGTCGACCATCTGCTGTAATGTCGTAACCCAGATTTTTATAGTCTATAGGTCGCTCTTCAAAAGTATTGGACTTACTGATTTTAACACCATCTTCAAAAAGGATAGGTGCATTGCGGGTGAGTAGTAATTGCGATTGACCTCTGTTTTGCCACATGTTTGTCACGTCAGCAAATGATCCTTTCCATCCTCGTAAGATAGTGCCATCGACCAAATCATAACTGTAATGGATGCCCAAAGGATCGCCAACGGATATAGCATGCGTCTGTGTATCGTTGATGTGCGGTACATAGCCACGAACTAATTCCACACCTCCAGTGGCATCAACATGGACTTCATTTCTTGTAGAGCGTGAACGCCATAATGTCATTACATCAGTACAGGCCAAGGTTTGTTTGGGTATTTCTGGACCTTCGACAAAGACATTAATTATGGCTGACCATACTTCTTCAAAATAGGTCAATTTTAGCTTGTGTTGTCCAGCAGTCAAATGGATTAATCCAGTTTCTGTCCCAATACCAGGCTCACCTAAATTATGAACTACCAATTGATCATCGATATACAAATCCCCACCATCATCTATGACCGTGGCGAATAAATAGTCTCCCTCTCTGGGAACTGAAATAGTGGCATCAAAGACCAAACAAAAGCCATCTTTCTGTCCAGCAAGATCCTCCAGACCATCGAAGGAATCAACAGGCCCAGATTTGACGACAGTCATCGTATCAAAGTCTGGAATGTAATCTACTTTATTATCATACATCGAATAGTTCAGATTTGAAATACCAACAGTATCTGTCCCAAGTTTTTTATACTTAATGTTTCTAAACGCGACTTGTCCATGATCGCCTTGTATCATTAGCGGTCCCGATGCAGCTTCACCTTCCAGCATATGAGCTCGAGTTGGTAATTGTACTTCTACGTTTTCTTGTATCAACTGATCATTAAGGTAGACATGATCAAATCTCGCATTGCTCAGCTTTTTACCGGACTCATCAAATGTCGGTGCTCTGAATAATATCTTATACGTTTGCCAAAGACCAGGTGCACGACTTGCATTGACTGACGGCACCACACCAGCATGGATTGTCTCCTTTTTTTGCTCATCATACGATTCATAGATAGAACCACAGTCTTGAGATGTGATGTCTTGTTTATTCCAACTATCCAAAATCTGCACTTCATATCTGCCTTGAAAGTAAATGCCAGAGTTTGATCCTTTAGGCACCATAAAGTCAATTTCCAATTCGAGGTCACCGTGTTCTATGCCTAGGTCAAGATGATCACCATTCCTTGTGCAGACAATAATGCCTGAGCCATCTTCTATAGCGAACTGGTTGTCTGAAAATGGATTTGAAGTTACCTTTCCAACTGACTGCCAATTATCTGCCATATTGGAAGGTGTCAAGGCAATTAACGGAAGAAAGTCAACTCGTTTAACTTCTTTGGCAGCTTCGGCGATAGGCAAATCTTCTTGACAAGAGAGAAGAGCTAGGATGAAAAGACATCCAATAATTTTTTGCAGCATGAGAGTGCGTTTATTCTAAATTAGAATTCTGAATTTCTAAATTAAGAATTATATCGCTCTATTCACATCTATATTGGCTCATATAAATTTTTAAGCATGAATTAGGCAAGGTTTTTTCTGATTGAATTTAGATTCTCATATGGCTGAGGCGAGTCGCCTACAATGACTTACTCCCAATTGATATGGTTTTCTTATTTTGTTTGCGAAGATGAAAAAACAAGGCCTCATAATACTGTTTATGTTACAAGCGTTGTCTTTGCTTGTTGCTCAAGAGAGTTCCATCTTAGACCAACGCGTCAAAGGTGGTTATGAGGAAGAAACGATTGAATTTATTTTACGAGATTTAAATCTGCGCTATTTTTTTGATATCAAGTATAATGCAGATCTTTTGCCTAATGATCAACTTACCCTAAGCTTTAAAGACAGGCGAATCCGTGATGTGTTAAATGTCGTATTGAAAGATGTTGCTTTTGATTATGTGCTCAACAGCGAGCAACAGATTATCGTCGCACCTACTAGCCTCATAAGTGAAGATCGAGGACTAAAAAATAAAAAACTAGCTGACAAAAAAGAAGTCATTGAGCAAGCAGATAAAATCACATTTGGAAATCCAATTGCTGGTAATCTATCCAATGTCATCCTTGATGGACAAATCAGAGATAAAGAGACCTATGTGCCTGTGACAGATGCATTGATCATCAATAAAACTACAGGAGATTTTACCATTAGTGATGCTGATGGGTATTTCAAATTGTCTTTAAGCCCAGGAGTTTACGAATTCAACATTAGTTCGCTTTCTCATGAATCTATCATACAACAAGTTGAGATTTACCAAAATGATTATTGGGAAATTGCAGCTTCACAGAAAGCTCATTTGATTGAAGAGGTGGTCATTTCTGGAAAAGGTGCCGAACACAATGTGAGAGAGACCATTTCGGGTTTAGAAATTCTCAATAAGAAGGACTTAAAAAAGCTTCCGACCTTTATGGGCGAAGCAGATATCATTAAAAGTTTGCTTAGCTTATCTGGTGTCAGTTCAATTGGTGAAGGATCTTCTGGTTTTAATGTTAGAGGTGGTGCCATCGACCAAAATTTAATTTTATACGATAATGCCATTGTATTTAACCCCTCTCATGTGTTAGGCTTTTTCTCAGCGTTTAATTCAGATATTATTTCTTACAGTTCATTACACAAAGGACATATTCCAGCTAATTATGGCGGTCGCGCATCATCTGTGCTGGATGTCAACATCAAAGAAGCAAGGATGGATCAATTGAGTTTGTCAGGGTCTGTTGGGTTGATCTCAAGTAAATTGACAGCTGAAATTCCTTTGATTAAAAATCAAACATCTTTATTAGTGGCAGGGCGAACTTCCTATACTAAATGGTTGATTAAAGACATTGAGGATCTTGACATTAGGCGAAGCCAAGCAAGATTTGGAGACTTCAATGTTAAGTTGACACATAAATTTAATGATGTATCTAAACTCAATGCTTCTTTTTTTACAAGCAATGATCTCTTTCAATTTTCTAATGAATTTGGTTACACTTGGCAAAATCTCATTGGTTCTTTACAATACAATCAGCTGTTTAATGATAAATTTTCAATGACAGCAAATATCAGCTTTGGCAAGTTAGATAACGAGCAATTTGAGCCAGAAGGCAATCTCGCATTCTCACTATTTTCAGGTATCCAATATGTGAATGCCAAGGTTCAGTTTTTGCAGGACTTAGATACTCACTTGGTGACATATGGCGTGGAAGCAATACAGTATAATGCCAAAGATGAAGATTTAGTTGGTAAAGAAGAATCCATTATAAATGAACGAACAGTATCCAAAGACAATGGGCGAGAACAGGCCATTTTTGCAAACGACGAATTTCAGATATCAGAAAAATTTTCAATTAATGCCGGACTAAGATTCAGTTTTTATCAACAAACAGGACCCGGTACAATCAATCAATATGAAAATCCGACCGATCCTCAACTGGATGAAATAGTAAGTCAAGAGTTTATTACTTCAGGCAATATCATTAGTTACACTGGTTTCGAACCACGTCTGTCAATGCGCTATTCTTTCAATCAAAACACTTCTGCTAAAATCAGCTTGAATCGAACAAAACAATACATCCATTTGGTGTCCAATACAGCAACACCTACACCTGTAGACATCTGGCAGATGAGTAACACGTTCATCCAGCCATTGAGTGTGCAAGCTGTTTCGGCAGGATTATTTTTTAGTACAAAATCAGGTTTCGATATTTCGGCAGAGGCATATTATAAGGATTTGGAGAACACATTAGATTATGAAGATTTTTCAACCTTATTATTGAATCCTCATCTTGAGACAGCTGTCGTTAGAGGTGTTGGTCGCAATTATGGTTTTGAATTTAGTGTGAATAAAAATACTGGGCCTGTTACAGCCAGAATTTCATACAGTTATGCCAGATCAGAACACCGAACGCCTAATGGGAGGACGCAAGTCAATAATGGCAATTGGTTTCCTTCCAATTTTGATCAGCCACACAACTTTAAATGTTCAATGGATTGGCAGGCGACAAAAAGAGATCGATTTAGCTTAAATTTTGTTTACAATACTGGCAGACCAATCACAGGGGTCACATCAAATTATATATTGGCAGGCATTGTTGTCCCTAATTTTTCTAGTCGGAATAATTTTCGCTTGCCCAATTACCACAGACTTGATCTGAGTTATACGTTTACGCTAAACCGACTAAAAAGTGCTCGGTGGCAAAGTGATTTCAATATTTCATTGTACAATGTATATGGAAGAAGAAACCCTTTTTCCATTTTTTTCCAGCAAGAATTGGGTTCACAGACGAATGCTTTACAATTATCTGTGGTTGGTTCTGCAGTTCCTTCTATCAGTTATAATTTTAAATGGTGATGAGAGAAAACAAGTGCAAGCTCAAGTACAGATTCAAGTGCAAGTGTAAATGGTCAAGGCTTAGGGATTCTTTATTACGGCTAAATAATTTCCAAAGTGTATTCTTCCTTTTTGCTGTTGTACTGTTGAGCAGTTGTTTAGAGGCATTTGAGTTTCCATTCGATGACTCAGAAACAGAAAAACTATTGGTTGTGGATGGATTGCTGACACCTTCTACAGGGTCTCAATTCATTACCCTCGCAAGAACGGTTAGTTTTAAAAATAAATTTGTTGATCCAGAACTCGGAGCTTCTATTGTGTTAAACGATGTACATCCGTTTGTGGAGATCGGTGAAGGCATGTACGAGTTAAGCAATGTGGATATCAATGTGGGGGAAGAATATTTTATTGATATTTTATTGACTGACGGCACTCATTATAGATCAACACCCACTCTTATGCCTGCTGGTGTCCAACCAGACAGCACGTATACCCGTTTTGAAGAAGGGATATTAACAACGCCAACTGGAGCAGAACGCATTTCAAAAGTACTTAATGTCTATTTGGATACGGATTTGCCTACTGAAAACAGTGAGGAAGAAGTCTATTTTCGGTGGTTGACAGAAGGACTGTATGTCTTCCCTGAAGAATCTTGTGGTGGACTACACCAACCTAAAACATGTTATGTTGACGTACCACCAAATGGACAAGATTTAGTCATTCAAAGTTCGGAAAACATACAAGGAAATAAATTGACACGCCAACGAGTAGCGACCAAGAACACATTTGAAATCAATGAATTCAAATCGTTGTTTGTGTTTAGCACCTACCAATTTTCAATCACAAAAGAAAGTTTTACTTATTGGTCTAATCTACAAACTTTAGCTAATCAATCAGGGACTGTATTTGATTTACCTCCTGCACCTTTGAAAGGAAATGTATTTAATGTCGATAATTCAGATGAATTGGTGCTTGGTTATTTTGAAGTAGCTGATGTGGACACGATAAGAGCAAGAGTCATCTCGTCTGAATTTAAAAGTGAAATAAATGGCATTGTCCCTTGTTCTCAATTCATGCGCAACAGATGGCCAGCCGAATGTTGTCAATGCCTTGTCCTCGAACGCTCCTCAGCCATTAGACCTGATTGGCTAAATTAAACTTGCTCTGACGTTTACTTTTTACTTCCACTTTTTCTACTTTCATTACTCTATACATTCATATCATGAAAAAAACAATCATAGCACTCATTCTTCCGCTTTTTATGGCGAGTTGCAGCACATCTCAAGTAATTACAGAAGAGAAAACACCAGAAGTAGACGTATTACAGCTGGACTGGGACGAACTGGCAAAGACATCGCCTTGGAAAGCATCAGAGCAATGGACACCAATACCAGAAAAGGTGACCCCTGGTGTGTTTACATCAGCCCCTTCAGATGCCATTGTTTTATTTGATGGACAAGATCTTTCTGCTTGGCACAAACCAACATATGATTATGGCGCAAGAATGGATCAAGTCGCATCCATTATCAAAGCCAAGTCTGTTGCACCAGAATTTTCAGAGGCCTTGTGGGAAGTGAAAGCAGGCGCAATGGTCGTCAAACCAGGCAGCGGTGCTATTGAAACAAAGCAAGCTTTTGGAGATATGCAACTACACATTGAATGGTTATCACCAGAAGATCCAGGTAAAAAAGATCAATTCTACAGCAATAGCGGCATCTTTTTTATGGGTCTTTATGAAATTCAAGTATTGAATTCTTATGAAAATGAAACCTATGCAAATGGACAAGCTGGTTCCTTATACAAACAACATATCCCACTAGTCAATGCAAGCAAACCACCTGGTGAATGGCAGTCCTATGACATCATCTTCACTGCTCCGAAATTTGACGCCAATAATACATTGGTGTCGCCAGCATATGTAACCGCATTTCACAATAATGTCTTGATTCAAAATCATGCGGAGTTACTTGGCCCTTGTGTATATATCGGCGAATCATATTATGTACCTCATGCTGACAAATTGCCATTGCTCCTACAAGACCATGGAGATAAGGTGAGATTCAGAAATATTTGGGTCAGAGAATTGTGACAAGTGTCAAGT
>CALLFA010000135.1 GCA_937997635.1 uncultured Saprospiraceae bacterium
AAAAAACTTAGTTCTGTTGACAACAAAAAATCACTCGCCTGCCTTCTCATGGTTTGTATATGCGAGGACTCACCATGCTTTTTCAAATCATCGCTCGTTTCCCATACTTCATAGAAGTAGAACGTTTCAGGATTTGCGACATCCTGATGTAAATCATATTGAACACATCCTTGCTCTATTCGGGTTGGAGACAGTAGACCTTCCAGTAGAGGTTTGAGTAGTTCAGCTTTACCATCTTTTGCGACGAGTTTTGCTAATACAGTAACCATAGTTTAATTAATCTTGCTTAATTGTTTGAACATAGATATTCTGGAATTAATTCCAATAAATAAAGCTCAAGTCGGGAGACTTGAGCTTTTCTGTAATTGTTCTCAATTGGTTGTCTGACAATATTGCCTTTACGATATGTCAGAAAATTAAGACTAACAAATAACTAATTAAACCGATAATGAAAATTGAGCCTATTCTTACTAGGCTTTCTGTACGTATACAGAATTTATCTTCTTCAGAAGTACTGTCGTATGTTGAACGCAACATGTTTAATGAAGACATGTGGTCAAGTGCTGATCGTTCTCCGTTTTCTGTTGCGAATCTGTATTCGTAGATGATGTTTTGTGTATTAGCTTTCATGGTTGTTTGAATTTGATATACTAAAGATGCGGTCAAAGTCACAATGGTTGCATCTTTTGTCGACAAACGATATGAAATTTTCGGCAAAAGCAGTTATTCGCTAAAAATTATGGCCAAAATCACGTACTATCATTCAACTAATAGTAGGAAAAAACAAACCAAATGTTCATTTAAGCAAGCCATCCCATATTAGCCGCCTTTTTAGAATAGAGATATAATCCCAAAGCAATCAGCATCACTACGATAGGCATTACTGCTGCTCCTGGTCCTAGTACTGATATGAGTTTTGTACCTAAGAGATTATGAGCCATTTGCAAAATGACAGCAACAAGAGAACATAAAAAGACTGGTACAGCCCAAGATTTGCGAACGATAAGCCCTAAACAGCCGAGCAGTCCTGTCGCTACTGCAATCCCAAAAACAACATACAACCATGCAGGTGTAGAGTCATAAAAAGGCGCTAAGTCCTGATCCAATGATGCTCTTGATTCTGGATTTCTCCAGTAATTGAATTCTAAGAAAAATTGAAAAACACCCATCAGGTTCCAAAGGACACCGATGACTGTTACAACCCAATAACCTTTGGAAACGGACGCAGTATTTATCATGATATGTAAATTAATAGGTTTAAAATAATAAAATTTGAAGACACAGTAAAAGCTCTCTTACCAAAGATTGGTCTACCTTAGGCAAAAAGAAGCTTTGGTCTCAGGACGATAGGGCTAGACGACAGCGATACATATAGTTTTCAAAGAATTTTACGTTATGTATTTTTGGATTCAATTAAAACGGAGTTGGTAAAAATCATGAGAGTATTTTGGATGTTGACATGTGCTGTATTACTGTTTTCTTGCAAATCTGAACAGAGCTCAGACATAAGAAGAAGTGATCAATCATCAGTTGACCCAATTTTAGCAGGTATGGAGAAAGCTGTGGAAGCCGCCCCCAATGATGTAACTGTCCGTTTAGAAAAGGCAGCCTATTTATATAAGAATGAACAATACGATCTGGCACTTCAGGACATTAATAAAGCTATTTCTATTGACTCGACTAATTGGGATATTCATCATTTTAAGGCAGACATCTTACTGGATTATTACAAGTCAAAAGAAGCTGTCGAAACGTTAGAAAATATACTCGCCACAGAACCAACTCGCATACCTACTTTATTAAAATTGGCTGAGTTTCATCATATATTAAAAGACTATAATTCATCTATTTCATCAATTAATGAAGTAATTAGATTGCAATCATATAATCCTGAAGCATTTTTTATGTTGGGTATGAATTTTCGAGCATTGGATCAATTGAAGGAAGCAAAAGGCAGTTTTTTAAGAGCAGTAGAATTGGATGCTGATTTGACAGATGCTTGGATTTTGTTGGGAAATATTGCGGAAGAAGAAAAGGATGAACGAGCTGAGACTTATTATCAAAATGCCGTTCGATCAAATCCAAAAAGTATTGAGGCATTACATTCGCTTGCATACTTTTTACAGAATCAAGATCGTGTGTTGGATGCGATAGATTTATACAGACAGATCAATGTGTTGGACACACAATATGAAGATGCTTACTTGAATACAGGTATATTATACATCAGCATTGACTCTTTAACACAAGCAAAAGAACATTTCCAAATATTGAAAAAAATAAATCCAGCTAATCCATTTGGCTATTACTACAGTGGCTTGGCAGAAGAGTATGCTGGTAACCCAGATCAAGCAAAAATCGAATTTGAAAATGCACTTCGACTAAAGCCAGATTACCAAAAAGCTGCAGAGGCATTATCCAAATATTGATAATTCGCTAGATTCTTCCATCTTTGCCGCATAAAACGCCGGTGTGGTAAAAGCAATTTCTAAACTGATATTTAAATTATGTGGCTGGAAAGTCAACTATAGCGTACAAAAAGGAGTAAATAAGTGCGTCCTGATCGCTGCTCCTCACACAACGAATTGGGATGCATTCTATTTGAGGTTTGGGATGTGGATTCTAGATATACCGATGAAATTTACAATTAAGGACGATTGGACAAAATTCCCATTTGGAGGAGCTGTGAAGCGTTTAGGTGGCATCGGAATAGATCGAAGCGGTAATTCTTCTAGGAAAGTGAGCTATGTAGATCAAATGGTCAATATCATAAAAGACAACGAAAACATTGCAATGGTAGTCGCTGCTGAAGGCACAAGAAGTTTGCGTAAGAGATGGAAAATGGGTTTCTATCATACAGCAATAAAAGCGAATGTGCCTCTGTGTTTTGGATATTTAGACTACGAAAAGAAAGAAGCAGGCATCGGTGGTATGTTAATGCCTACCGGAGACATTGCAGCTGATATGAAGGTCATCCACGATTTTTACAAAAATGTAAAAGGAAAGTACCCAGATAAATTTAGTTTGGATGAGCGGTATGTTTGAATACTGGTCAGTGCCTAATGCATAGGATGTCACCAGGGAAACAAACTCAGCGCCCTACGTTAAAGATAACCATCAGATAAGCGCGAATTCAAATCTGTGTATTCCTTAGTATCTGTGATTCAGACTAAAAGCTGCTTGTCGTGATTTTCAAAAAACCTACAACCCCAAAAGAGCCCATAAGGGTGACATTCAGTTAACTAGATATTAAGATCATAAACACAGGATTCCTCCAATTTTTTCTATTTTGCTTGAAACATTGATAATATGAATAGATTAATTGTTGGGCTTTTCGTTGTCTTCTTATGTGCAAGTTTGCAAGCCCAAGTGAACTATATCCACTGTGGTAATTTAATTGATGGCACTTCTGAAAGAGTTAAAAGCAAACAGACTGTCATCGTAGAAAACAATATGATTAAGGACATCGTCAATGGATTTGCTGAAGTCCCTGATACAGCTACACTCATTGATCTAAGCGAACACTATGTCATGCCTGGTTTTATAGACATGCACGTCCACATAGAAGGAGAATCTAGTCCTGGCAAATATTCAGAAGCTTTCCGTATGGAAAAACAAGATGTCGCCTTGCGTGCAACATTGTATTGTGATCGCACATTGAAGGCTGGATTTACAACTGTCAGAGACATGGGCGGGAGTGGTGTAAATGTGTCATTGAGAAATGCAATAAATAAAGGATATATCCCTGGCCCAAGAATAATTACAGCTGAAAAAGCCATCGGTACGACAGGAGGACACGCCGATCCTACCAATGGTGTCAAAGACGAATTGAAAGGAGATCCTGGACCAAAAGAAGGTGTCATCAACAATGTCGAAGATGCTAGAAAAGCAGTTCGACAACGATACAAGAATGGAGCTGATTGCATCAAGATAACAGCGACTGGCGGCGTTTTGAGTGTAGCGAAAGATGGCATGGGTCCACAATTCACCTTAGAAGAGGTCAAAGCCATCGTTGATACAGCAAATGATTACGGGTTTATATCTGCAGCTCATGCTCACGGAGCAGAAGGGATGAAACGTGCGGTACTGGGAGGTATTACCACGATAGAGCACGGAACGTTTATGAATACAGAAGTAATGGATTTAATGATTGAGCATGGAACCTATTATGTACCAACAATCTCTGCCGGGAAGTTTGTTTTTGAAAAAGCGACAAACGAACCATTTTATTTTCCTGCGATCATTCGTCCTAAAGCACTAGAGGTCGGACCACAGATCCAAGAGACTTTTGAGAAAGCATACAAACATGGAGTGAAAATTGCTTTTGGTACTGATACTGGCGTTAGTCCTCACGGGGATAATGCTAAAGAATTTAAGTACATGGTAGAGGCTGGAATGCCTGAAATCGAAGCCATATTATCAGCAACCAAAACAGCATCCGAAGCATTGAGAATGGCAGATACAATAGGATCGATTACAGCAGGAAAAAAGGCCGACATCATTGCAGTTAAGTCCAATCCACTTGATGATATCACTGTCTTGCAAAAGATAGATTTTGTGATGAAGGATGGGGCCGTTTACAAGCAGTAGCAGGTCAATAAGTGATAAAGAATCGTTAAATCCATCATTATTGAACGGATTCTAGGATGACATCTGTTAACCTTGAGTGCACCAAATGAATGAATAGAAGTCGATATATATACCAACGGGAGAATGGTTTGACTGATTTATTACGTAGAAGTTTTGTCTGTTGTCAAGACGAAAAACACAGTGAATGCAGGTATTCACGAGTATTTTCAACGATGAGAACAGATAAAAGATCAAGTAAGAAACGGTCAAACTATTTTCATTTTGGTATATACATCCTTATCTTATGTCTAATGTTACAATTTGACACATCAGTGGCACAGTCAAACTTAATGGTGACTGATGGTCCTTACATTGACAGAACAGACAAGGGCTATATGGCTTCATGGGTCATCAACAACAAACTGAAAAAAAAGTCATTTGATAAAATAGCGAACAAAAGTTTTTCACCCTTACCTTTTCCAATAACAGTCCGAGAAAAAGAAACACCAATACACGATTATCATTTTGAAGATGTTTCTAAAATTGCTGCCATAAGTGATTTGCATGGACAGTACAATGTCATGATCAAGCTATTCAAATCAAATAAGATTATTGATGATAATCTGGCGTGGAATTTTGGTGAAGGGCATTTGGTAATTACAGGAGATGTGTTGGACAGAGGTGATCAAGTGACAGAAATTTTGTGGTTTTTGTATCAATTGGAGCAACAAGCGGAAGACGCAGGAGGTAAGGTACACATGCTTTTGGGCAATCATGAATTGATGGTGATGACTGGTGACGTTAGGTATATCCACAAAAAATATAGGTATACAACAGCAGTAGTGAAGCGCATGTATCAGGATTTGTTCGGTGAAACATCCGTACTGGGGAATTGGTTGAGAACAAAGCCTGTCTCTGTCACCATAAATGGAATCGCCTTTCTCCATGCAGGATTTTCTAAAGAACTATTGGAGACAGGTGTGACAATAGACCAAGTCAATACAACATTCAGCAAGCAGTTATTTGATGTCCCTGGCGGTGAAATTTTGCAGGACAGTACAATGATAGATTTGTATGCAGATAAAGGTCCTTTATGGTATAGAGGTTATCTTGACATGGAAAACTTCACTAAAGATGACGCAAGTGATGTCTTAAAGACCTTAGGTGTAGAGCATGTTGTTGTTGGACATTCATCAATGCAAAGTATCGTGTCTTTATTTGATAATCGGATATTCATGATTGATTCAAGCATTAAATTTGGGAAGACAGGAGAAATATTGTTGTGGGAAGACAGCAAATTCTCAAGAGGAACGTTGTTAGGGGAAACAATTTCTATTCAAGCATATAAACCAGCAGGCTCATGAAACGTACGCTTTTCATTACAATAGCTTTATTTTGTATCAGTCAAATCGGATCCACTCAGGAAACACAAACCTTATTTGAATATTTGTATTCAATGGAAGAAACGCCAGTCATCAAAATCGATACTGACGTTAAAAAATTAATACGAGGAAAACATAAAGAAGAATATCAGCCATCAGTGATTACATTCCGATTACCAAATGGTGATATTGAAGAATGGCCAAGCAAATTAAGGTCAAGAGGAAACATTAGAAAAGAGGTATGTTACTTTCCACCATTAAAGCTAAATTTCAAAGAAAAGCAATTAGAAGAAAATGGCTTTGACAGTCTCGATATTTTGAAACTTGTAGTGCAGTGCAATAAAAATAAAAAGACGTGTAAGTACACAAGAAAAGAACGTCTGGCTTATCATCTGTACGAACAAATAGATACGCTCCACTTTCAAACAAGAACCATTGAAATAGAATTGTATAATAATGGTGTGCTGTATGATGAATTGATTGGATTCCTCGTAGAGACGGAAAAGCATTATGCATCTCGGACCAATTGTAAGGTAGCAGAAACAGGTACAATCAGAAGCTCTGCGTTATTGCGTAACCATTTCTTAAAAATGGGCTTTTTTCAATATATGATTGGGAATCCTGACTATGCCATACCAAATAAACACAATGTTGAAATTCTACAAACTCCAGATAAAAAATTTGTAGCAGTGCCCTATGATTTTGATTATTCTGGACTTGTTGACACAGACTATTCCATTCCACATGAGTCTTTACCGATCAAAAGTGTCAAGGATAGAATTTTCATGCACAAAAATGTTTCTAAGAATGAGGCTATGGCTACTGCAGAGTACTTTTCATCAATGAAAGATGAGTTTTATTCTGTTATTGATCATGCAGATTACTTGATAGAAGAAGATCGAAAAGATGTGAAGAGCTTTTTGAATAATTTCTTCAAGCTTCTGGAAAGCGACAAAAGAATTGAGAAAGAGTTTGTGAAGTGAGAACATAAGTACTACATACCTAGATATGAAAGTGCCAGATCATAAGGCAACACAGTGATTATTTGAATACATTTGTGCTCTCGTAGCATTAGATATGAATATCGTATTAGCAGGAGCAGGAGAAGTTGGCCTAAATTTGGCAAAATCGCTTGCTCATCAAAACCACAATATCTCGATCATTGATTATGATAAGGACCACCTTGACATCATAGCTGCTAAAGTCGATGTGCTTGCTGTTCATGGTAATGCTTCATCAATAGAGGTACTCAAAAAGGCCAACATCGAAGCTGCAGATATATTCATGGCGATCACTTCTTTAGAACAAACCAATTTACTTTCTGCGATTATTGCCAAAAGATTAGGTGCAAAACGGACATTTGCCAGAGTCTCCAACCCTGAATTTTTATCTGAGGATCAAAAGGTGAATTTTAGTGGTCTAGGTGTCGATAAAATCTTTTCTCCAAGAACACTAGCTGTTAAAGAGATTCGTCGTTTGCTTCAACGAGTTGCTTTCTCCGATGTCTACGAGTTTGATGGAGGCAAAATATATTCTGTTGGTTTTAAAGTTGATAAGACGTCTATCATAAATAATAAATCCTTAATTGAGATTGCGCAGCGCGTGTGTGATTTTCCCTTACGGGTAATGACAGTCTTACGCAATGATGAAACGATCATTCCGAGTGGTGATTTTATTGTCAATGAAGGCGATCAGGTATATCTTTCTGTACTGAGCAAAGATCTTAAACGAGTGAATCGGCTTGTTGGAAAAAAACTAAAGAAAATTAAAAGAGTGATGATTGTTGGAGGAACAGCATTGGCCTTATCCACAGCAAAAAAGCTAGAACAACAATATAGCGTCACCTTGATGATCAATAGTCGGCAAAAGGCTCGAGCAGCTATTGATGAATTGGAAAATTCGTTGGTCATAGATGGTGATCCAAGTGATATTGACTTGTTGAAAGATGAAGGAATTGAAGGGATGGATGCCTTTATTGCATTAACGGATAAGCCAGAAACGAATATAATTTCAAGCCTATTAGCAGAAGAGCTTGGTGTGTTTAAAACAATCGCACTCGTTGATAATACAGAGTACATCCGACTATCACAGCACATTGGGATCGATACATTCATCAACAAACAAGACATCGCTGCCGATTATGTCTATCAGTTTGTGCGTCAAGGAAAAGTGCAAGCGATATCGAGCATGCACGGGACAGAAGCCGAAACAATTGAGTATGAGGTGCAAGAAAATAATAGTGTTACAAAAGCGCCAATCAAAGAACTTAATCTGGCGAATCGATTTATTATTGCTGGTGCGATTCGAGATGGCAATGCTATAATTCCCGATGGAAATTTCCAAATACAAACAGGAGATAAAATCATCATCATGGTGCATAAAGACCAAATACCTTTCGTAGAAGGCATATTCTCATGATAAATTATGGCATCATTTCGAATGTACTTGGCGTGCTTCTGACAATTGTTGGAGTCATGATGCTGGCACCTCTTTGTTGCACTTTCATTTATGATATTCCAGATAAAACACCGTTTATCTATTCGGCCATCATTACCATTGCTGTAGGGTTATTGTCTTGGTTTTACAAATTCAAAAACAAAGAGCGAATTGGAAAACGGGATGGCTATCTTGTTGTCGCAGTCGGCTGGATGGCCATGTGTTTGTTTGGATCATTACCTTTTTTATTAAGTGGTCAATTCAACACGCCTGCTGATGCCATTTTTGAAGGCGTATCAGGACTGACGGCGACTGGAGCGACAATTCTGAACGATATAGAAAGAATGCCAGAAGACATTCTTTTATGGCGCAGTGTCTTGCAGTGGCTGGGAGGCATGGGCATGATCGTTCTCGCTGTTGCTATATTTCCATTGTTGGGTATTGGAGGTGTGGAGCTTTTTGTTAATGAATCACCTGGTCCAGCGTCTGATAAAATTCATCCACGTATTAGAGAAGTTGCAAAGCGACTTTGGTTTATTTATGTTGGCTTGACAGCAGTGGTAATTGTATTGTTGAAGTTGGCAGGCATGAACGTTTTTGACTCGATCAACCATGCATTTACCACAATGGCTACTGGCGGTTATTCGACTAAAAATGCAAGTGTAGGTCACTACAATTCTCCGCTGATAGAATACATCATCATTGTCTTTATGTTCCTTTCGGGAATGAATTATACCCTCATTTATTTTGGCTTTAAAGGAAATTTTAAAAAAGTTATTCGAAGTGATGAGTTTAGATTTTATGGGCTCAATGTTCTTGCGTTAACATTGTTTTTATCGGTATATCTATTTTACAATTCACACTACGGTAGTTTTGAAGAAGCTTTTCGTACCAGTCTATTCAATCTTATTTCTATCATTACAACTACCGGCTATGCAACTGCAGATTATACAGCATGGGCACCATTCATTACCTTTTTATTCCTCGGCTTGTTTTTTATGGGAGGTTGCGGAGGATCTACAACTGGAAGCATAAAACAGATACGCCATTTGGTATTCCTCAAAAATGCCAATTTAGAATTTAAGCGTATCCTGCATCCACGTGCATTGATAAGAGTCAAAATTGACAATAGTGTTGTTGCTAGTAAAACCTTGATCAACATACTCCTGTTCATTTCAATTTTCGGGACGATTTTTGTGTTTGGCACAGGATTTATGGCTTTGGTGTTGCAAGACTTTGAGACACCTTTGGTAACAGCAACTGGTGCTGTGGCTTCAGCATTAGGTAACGTTGGACCAGGAATTGGAGAGGTTGGTCCAGTCAACACGTACTCAGCTATACCGAGTGTGGGTAAGTACTTCCTGAGCTTTTTAATGTTGCTTGGCAGACTAGAGTTGTTTACACTTTTGATTGTATTCAGTCCATTCTTCTGGAGAAGGAATTAATGCAATTTTGTATTGTGTCAATTACGAACTGTTTAAAACAGAGGTAACATTTTAATTCTTATGAATAAAAAGCATCAGACAATCGAACAAGGCAGCCGACCTAATTAGCTATAAACGACCTTTCTTTAAATGATTAAAAATTTTCTCATCTTCACACAAATTCTAACATTATGGATACAGGATTCTTACAAAGATTGGGCTTAGAAGCTAAAAATGACGGTACGTGGACTGGAATAAAGAGCATTCCTTCTTCAGAGTATTTGGCATCTGAATCACCGGTTGATGGCAAATTGATTGGAGAGGTTTCTAAAACATCTATGGATGAATATCATCAGGTCATCGCTCAAGCACAAGAAGCATTTAAAGAGTGGAGATTAGTGCCAGCACCTAAGCGAGGAGAGATCGTCAGACAATATGGAAATGAACTGAGAAAACATAAGGAAGACCTTGGTAAGCTTGTGTCTTATGAGATGGGTAAATCCTTGCAAGAAGGCTATGGTGAAGTCCAAGAAATGATCGATATCTGTGATTTTGCAGTTGGTCTCTCTAGGCAATTATATGGATTAACGATGCACTCAGAAAGAGCGAGTCATCGTATGTATGAGCAATGGCATCCATTAGGTGTTGTTGGCATTATTAGTGCGTTTAACTTTCCTGTCGCCGTTTGGTCTTGGAATGCAATGATCGCTATGGTCTGTGGAAATGTGTGCATATGGAAGCCTAGTGATAAAACACCGTTAAGTGCTGTTGCTTGTCAAAAAATATTTCATAACGTTCTCAATGACAATAATGTCCCTGAAGGCGTCAGTTGCATCATCAATGGCGATCATACGACAGGAGCGCTATTGACCCATGATACTAGAGTGCCATTAATCTCTGCGACTGGTAGTACAAGAATGGGTAAGCAAGTAGCATCCATTGTAGGAGCTAGACTAGGCAAAACAATCCTCGAACTAGGAGGGAACAATGCCATCATTGTATCAAAAGATTCTGATTTAAAACTAGTATTGACTGGTAGTGTCTTTGGCGCTGTTGGTACTTGTGGACAAAGATGTACGTCAACAAGAAGATTGATTATCCACGACTCTGTGTATGATACGGTAAAAGAACAATTGGCAAGTGCCTATGGACAATTGAAAATCGGCAATCCATTAGATGAGTCCAATCATGTCGGTCCGTTAATCGACAAACAGTCAGTAGACAATTACCTAGCTGCTTTAGGCAAAATTGAAGAAGAGGGAGGGAAGTTTCTTGTCGAAGGAGGAGTAATTGAAGGCGAAGGATATGAAAGTGGCTGTTATGTAAAGCCGTGCATAGCAGAAGTAGAAAATTCATTTGAGATTGTGCAACATGAAACCTTTGCACCTATTCTCTATTTGATAAAATATGCAACATTAGATGAAGCTGTTTCTATCCAAAATGATGTGCCTCAAGGGCTATCATCAGCAATTATGACTACCAATTTGCGAGAAGCAGAGTTGTTTCTGTCCTGTGCAGGATCTGATTGCGGAATTGCCAATGTGAATATAGGCACAAGCGGTGCCGAAATCGGTGGAGCATTTGGTGGCGAAAAAGAAACTGGTGGTGGAAGAGAAAGTGGCAGTGATTCTTGGAAAGCGTATATGCGAAGACAAACCAATACAATCAACTACAGTACAGAGCTGCCATTAGCCCAAGGCATCAAGTTTGATTTCTAGACCTATTCAACCCATTCAATTAAAACTTGTCTAAACTATTAAAGGATTGCTTAGAGCTGGTCTAAATATCTGTTTTTAGTTGGTGTTGTCCATAATCCAATGTAACTTCAATTAACAATTGTTAATTATCATAGCCAATTCAATTGGAAACTTCTAAAGCCATATCAAGGCAGGATTTGATATGGCTTTATGCTTTTTAACACTTAAATAGAAAAAGAAGTCATATCCTTAAATGCCTGAAGACGTTGTTTGATGTCTTCTTCCTTTAGTTGCTTGATTCTACCTAAAGAAAATTCTTCTACACAAAAAGATGCCATGACAGAACCGTAGATGATTCCCGTTTTCACTTCTTCATACCCAATCGTATCACAAGAAGCAAGATATCCGCAAAGGCCTCCTGCAAAACTATCGCCTGCACCTGTTGGATCTTTTACCAAAGCAAGTGGCAAGGCTGGAGCGGCAAACATCTTTCCCTCGTGAAATAAAAGAGCCCCATGTTCCCCTTTCTTAACGATCAAATATTTTGGCCCCAATTCATGTATCACTTTAGCTGCATTAACCAGAGAATATTCGCCTGACAATTGTCTTGCTTCTTCGTCATTAATCGTCAAAATATCAACTCGACTGATTGCCTCTTTCAAACTGTCCATGGCGATGTCCATCCAAAAGTTCATCGTATCCAACACAGTGATCTTTGGTTTTTTGACCAACTGATCCATCACTTTGATTTGTATCTCTGGAGTGAGATTACCAAGCATGAGTATGTCATCATCTTGATAGCTATCTGGTAAGACTGGATCAAAATCTGCCAAGACATTAAGTTCTGTCTTAAGCGTATCTCTGCTGTTCATATTGTCATGGTACCTTCCCGCCCAGAAAAATGAATTTTTATCTTCTACAATTTCAATACCTGTTGTATCGATACCACGATCATTCATCATCGCCAGCTCCTCTTTCGGAAAGTCCCCGCCAACAATCGAAACCAGATTTACCGAATCATGTAAGTATGAAGCCGCCCAAGCTATATAGGTGCCTGCCCCTCCAATTACCATTTCTGCTCTTCCAAATGGTGTTTCTATGTCATCGAATGCAACGGTACCAACAGTAAGTATACTCATGTCAAAAATTTGGTCAAATGTAATTGAAATATTTCGAAATATGAGCTAATGTTCACTTATGTCGAATCGCCTTTCGGCAGAGCCAAGGATAGTTTAGATGACATGGAATTTCACTAATTTTATTTCTAATCAAAACTGACATGTTAGGGGGCGTTAAGTTTGTCGTATTCCGTATTCCAATTTGGAATATTAGAAATGGAAAAACTTGATTTCCAAGTCAATATTTTATATTATTGCATATTCGAATATGGAATATGAAATTAAAACAAACAGTTATTTCCCCATTAGACATTCTAATTTTATTAAAAATTATTTCGCTTTGGGGCAAAGATTGGTACCAAACAGATATTGCAAAGTCATTAGGCATTAGTCAATCGGAAGTAAGTAAATCATTACATAGATTGAAAATCTCTTGGTTACTTGCACCAAACACATCTACGGTTGTCATGAGTGAAAATGTGTTAGAATTTTTGAAGCATGGAATAAGGTTTGTTTATCCACAATGGCCAGGAGCAATTGTGAGAGGAATACCAACAGCACATAGTTCTTCAGTATTGAAAAACGAAATTATAAGCAATGATCATTTTGTATGGCCATATGCAAAAGGTACTGTTAAGGGCCAAAGTATTATACCTTTATATCATACAGTTCCAAAAGCAGTTTTAACGGATAATAACTTATATCAACTTTTGGCATTGGTAGATGCGATAAGGATCGGAAATGCTAGGGACAAAAAAATCTCTTTCAAAAAATTAGAAAAAAGAATATTACTTGGAGAATATAACAATTAATGAAGCACTAGTTAAAGAAGTAGCAATAGCTTTAAAAGAACTAAATGAAATAATGGTATTTGTTGGAGGAGCGACCATAAGTTTATATACAGATGATCCAGCTGCTTTAGAAATAAGGCCAACATCTGATATCGATATGACTATTAAACTGTCTCATAATTATGCCGATTGGGTAAAACTTAATGTAAGACTTGGCGAACTCGGTTTTCAACCCAATACAAAAGGTCATGCACTATGCAATTTCATATACAATAATATCAATATAGATATTATGCCATCTGAAGATGGCATAATAGGCAAAGCCAATACCTGGTATAAAGTAGGTTTTGATAATTTGCAAAGTGTTAAACTAGACAACATTGAAATTTCTATTTTGACTGCACCATGTTTCTTAGCTACTAAATTTGAGGCATTTAACGATAGAGGAAATGATTACAGAACAAGCCATGATTTCGAAGATATTATTTATGTTCTTGATAATCGAACTACTATAATCAAAGAAATAAATCAAGACAATAAGTTAATAAGAGATTACTTGAAAGTAGAGTTTAATAAAATTTTAAATCAATCCAACACATATGAAATCTTATCTTGCCATCTCCATCCATTTATATTACAAGAAAGATACCCAATATTAGAAGAGAAATTAATTCAAATAATAAATTCAACCTAATTAAGAGTCAGTAATTAATGATAAATATTGATGCCTTGTAGAAGCAAGCGAATAAATAATCAATCACCGCTTCTACACATCAATCCACTTCTCACTACTCTTACCAGACTCAATCACTTTATAAATAAAATTCATACCACGTACCCCATCTTCAACGGTTGGGAAATCTTGGTATACAGCTTCTGGTTCTTTCCCTGCTTGGAATGCACGAACGCAATGAGCAAAATTTCTATAAATACTCGCGAATGCTTCCAGGTAACCTTCTGGGTGTCCCGACGGCAAACGAGTATGTGATTGTGCTGAAGGGTACAATTCGCCAACACCAGTTCGCAGCACCTCCATCGGCTTTTCCAGCCATTTCACATATAGGGTGTTTGGTTCCATTTGAAACCATTGAAGACCAGCTTTTTCACCGTATACGCGAATATTTAGATTGTTTTCTTCACCTGCAGAAATTTGACTTGCATGGAGGACGCCTCGTGCACCATTTTCAAATCGAAGCAAGACATTGCCATCGTCATCCAATTGTCTGCCTTCTACAATAGTGCTGATGTCCGCACACAGTTGTTTGATTTTTAACCCTGTGATATACTCAGCTAGATTTTCCGCATGTGTACCGATGTCACCCATGGCACCAGCGATTCCAGATTTGCTAGGATCTGTACGCCATGCTGCTTGTTTTTGGTTAGTTGATTCTAAAAAGGTGGACAACCAGCCTTGAGGATATTCGACGACCACTTTACGTATTTTGCCTATATCACCATTAGAGACCATTGCCTTGGCTTGTTTGACCATCGGATATCCTGTATAGTTATGTGTCAAGGCGAATATCAAGCCTGACTCTTTGACCAGCTTTGCCAATTCTTCTGCTTCTTGCATGTCAAAGCAGAGAGGTTTGTCGCACACCACATGAAAACCATTTTCCAAGGCCATCTTCGCTGGACCAAAATGAACGTGATTAGGCGTGACAATAGACACAAAATCCATTCGTTCACCATCAGGCAATTGCTTCTCCTTTTCTATCATTTCGGCATAACTGCCATAGACTCTGTCTGCAGGTAAATACAAATCTTCCCCCGATAATTTAGACTTCTCCGGATTACTACTGAATGCACCGCATACCAATTCTATCTCACCGTCAATAGCTGAGGCCATTCTATGTACACCACCTATAAATGCGCCTCGGCCACCACCGATCATTCCCATTCTAATTTTTCTAGCCATGTTTGTTTTGTTTTGAAATTGGAATTTAAGGATTTCTAGTCAATATGAAATACGATTAAAACGGTTTATTCTTCTGAGATCATGATAATCATACAATACGGGCTTATTCTAGGACATAAGCCTTACTTTCTCCATTAGCAATTGTAACTTGTCATTGGAATACTTATGTTTAAAATAGACTATAAAGGACGTATGAAAAGATATGCTGTTGTCTGTAATTTTCTCTTACTGACTATACTTGCTTATGGTCAACAAGACAGCAGCAATATTAAACTTCAAATCCTGAATGTGCAGGACATAAACCAAATCGAAGTCAGCCAACAGAAACAAGAAATTTTTACTGGTTTAAGAACAGAAGCGAACCTCGAAGATTTACCCATTACCATTCACGTAATCACCAAAGAAGACATCACAGAAAACGGCTTTCAAACTCTGACAGAGGCTCTTAAATCTTTACCAGGAATCAGAACATCTCAATCGGGAAATGTCTTTGATGGTGAAAATTTTTTGATGAGAGGTCACTATGGTAATACCTATGCGAAAATATTAATCAACGATATCCCCATACGACCATCAGTCGTTGGCACAATGCCCTTAGCTAGTCAATTGCCAATTAAGCAAGCCGAACGGATCGAAGTGATCTATGGCCCCTCTGCGACATTATATGGATCAGATGCTGCGGCTGGAATAATAAATATCATCTTAAAAGAGAATGATTATCCGAGTTATGCCAATGCAAATATTGAAACAGGGGACGCAAACTTAGCGCGAGTAAATGTATCTTTTGGAGGTAAATATAAAGTCGGGAATAAAGCACTAGATATAAATTTAATGGGAGGGTTTACTTCTTTTAGTGATCGAAAAATAAAATACGATATTGACAATTTATATGACATCGATAATTACGCTGATGTCGTAGAATTAAATGCTTTTGATAATCTAAATCTTAGAGATAGACCTAATTTTTCCCAGACAGATCAAATACCATTAAACAGTTTGCCACATCAAAGCAATTACATCGCCTTTTATGCGACACTAGGAGGATTTGATATTTTAACCCAGCGATTTGCTAGGACCGATCACAGTACCTTAGGGTTAAATCCTTTAGCTGTTTCATATGCGAGTTCTCAACAATCTTTTGGTGAAGAAATTATATCAACGTCTGCAAATTATCAAAAAGAATATGAGAAATGGAAATGGCGATTGACCTTCAACAGTACGATTTATAACGTCAATGAAAACTCTTCATTTAATTACATTTTGCCAACATTCGGAATTGTGTCTAATGCTTATTCTGATAACCTTATTGGCACACAAAGTTTAAATTCGGATATACAAGCAGCAAGTGTGATTGACAGCATTTATTTTTCAGGCCCCAGATTTACATCAGGAAATTTTAATGACTTTTCTTTAGAGTATAAAAGTTTCATACAAATTACAGACAATGTAAATCTATCTGCAGGAATAGGTCTCGAAGGTGGTGTGGGTAGTGGTATAGAACAATTTTTAACGACTCCTGAAGAAGTTGCAAGAATTTTTGACATTCCCAAAGTCATAGAAAATCCACGAGCTGCTTTTGGCGCATATAATGCCTTCGCAGAATTATTCTACAGAAAAGGGCCACTGTCAATTATTGCTGGCTCTCATATTTATAGACGGGCTGATCGTTTAGAACAAAACAGAGCAGTTTTTAATCCAAGACTTGGTGTATTGTATAAATTAAAAGAGAACCTAAGTTTACGTGCGTTTTATAGTGAAGCCTTTCGTTATCCTTCTACTTTTTATGGCAACAATAGTTTTACGATATCGTCGACTCCAAACCAACTCAATGTGGAAGGCGGTTCTTTAGGCCTCCAACCAGAAACGACCAATAATATTGAATTTGGAATAAGGTGGACAATACATGACAATATCTATCTAGACGCTACTTTATTTCAAACAAGAACATCCAACTTTATCAATTTTGAAATAAGAGAAGATACCGATTCAAATAATGTCTTTTGGGGATATGCGAACAGTCCTGATTCATTTACTAAATTAAGAGGGATACAAGCAAGTATTGTTTTGCAAAAAATAATACCTACCATTAATTTTGATACAGACATCAGTGTTAGTTATACCAAAGGAGAAGAGAGGCTATTAGAATTGTTATTGGCAGGAAATAATGACCGATCTTTAGTTGATATTCCTGTTATAAGAGGACAACCAGATTTCATATTTTATATGAACAATAAACTTAAATTAATAGAAGATCTTACCCTGGTGCTACAACACTCTATTGTATCCAATAGTTGGACTAGAAATACATTTAGAATTACACAAGGGATTAACGATGTAGATTTAAGCAACATCATTAATCCAGGTTACTACAACCTAGATGCAAGGCTTATGTTTTCTTTAAATAGACAATTGGAGTGTTACGTTAATGTAGCCAATGTATTCAATCAAGAGTACGCAGGTATAGATGGAAATGTAGATCTGGATGGCCTCTTGTACAATCCTCAATCAATAAGATTTGTATCTTTTGGGGTTAATTTTTCATTTAACTAACTGTAGAATGAAATATTTACTCATAGCAATCTTAAGTTTATTCAGTGCAGATTTGTTTTGCCAAATTAGTCAAATAGACAAATTGATCAATGACGCGCAAATAGCAAATACAAATGCTAATAGCACTATAGAAGAGTACATCATTTGGCAACAGATACTGAATCAACTCGACTTGGAAAATTCTGAGTATAGAAAGGATGAAGTGCATTTAGGCCTAGCCAAATTTTTCTATAAATCAGAATTGTATCCAGAAGCCATTCAATACTACATTCAATCAGAAGCGTATATACATACCTTGCCTTCTTTAGAAAAATCTGTAGTCTTTCAAGAATTAGGCGATAGTTATTATAAATCAGAAGATAAACTTCAAGCAAAACTCTATTGGGAAAAAGCCTTATCTCATTCTGAATACCCCCAGAACTTAGACATGCTCAATCACATGATCGGCACTTGTCAACACATCAATGACTATGACAGATCTATACACTATTTATTGCAACAAAAGCAATTGTTAGAATCAAATAATGGCTCTGTTACTATGAAAAGTACTGTCATCAACAATTTAGCGTATGCATATCACCAATCAAATAATACGACACAAGCAATTGACTATTTTAATAAAGCACTTACTCTAGACGACGATTTGACAGAAAAACAAAAGTTGGACATTTATCAAAATATTGGCATTACACATATAAACCAAGGCGATACTGATCGAGGTAGAGACATATTATTATCTATCATTCAACAAACGACCAACCCCGAACAAATTGTTGAAATTGCTCAAGTGCTTGGAAAGCTAAATGCAGAAAAACAAAACTACTTAGAAGCCCTAACGTATTATAAACAAGCTGAGGCAAACATTCAACATGAGTTTAAGTCTGATATTCTGGCAGAGACATATTTTGGGCTATCAAATGTCTATAACAATATAAATGAATATGATCTGGCTTTTGATTATCTCAAAAAATATAAGGAAATCATTGACAAAAACAAACGATTACTAGAATTAGAAAATACTCGATTGCTTAATCAACGACGAGAAATAGAACGAGCCGAAAAACAAAATCAATTATTCAGAGCATCGCAAAAAATACAACAAGCAGAAATTAATAAACTTCAAACTGAGGCTAAAAATCAAGAATTAGTCACACAATCATTAAAACAAGACAGTGTCTACAGGGTTTCTCAGTTAAATATTGCTTTACAAGAAAAAGAAATCGCCACTGCTAAAAGTAAAAACGCTGAATTAGAATTAATTCGTCTGAACAATATTTCTCAGCTAACACAACAAGAACTGTCAATCGCTAAAGCAAATCAAGAAAAGATAGAATTAGAAAAAATAAACCAAGAAAAGGAAATTGCATTAGCCAAAGAAAAACTAAGTGTGCAAGAAAGAGATGCGAAAATAAAGGAAGAACAAGCGCTTAATAAATTGAATCAACAAGAACTAGAACTTAATGCGTTAGAAATATCTCAAAGAAAAAGGAGCCAACGCAATATTTTATATTTATCTGGATTACTTGGCTTATTGGCTTTGCTTACGATAGGAGCATATGTAATTAAAAAAAGAGATAACCAAAAATTAGAAGTCGCCTATAATGATTTATCTGTCTCTGAATCTAAACTAAAAACAGCTGAAACCAAAATCACCAATTTACTTAAACAACAAGTGTCAGGTCCAATTGCTGCTGCCTTAATAGATGATACTGCTATCGAAAATATAAAACAAAAATTTGTTGCCATACTCTTTTTGGACATTCGCGGCTATTCTAAATTCTGTGAAACAAAAACTCCTGCAGAAATAATAGCCTACCAGAATCAAGTATTTGGTTTTATGATCAACATTATTGAAAAACACAATGGGGTCGTCAATCAATTATTGGGTGATGGATTTATGGCAACATTTGGTGCACCTGTTTCCGTAGGTAATGATTCATTAAATGCCTACTTGGCGGCCAATGAAATAAAAGAAGTACTTCAACAAAAAAATACCAACAAAGACATCTATCCAACAGAAATAGGCATCGGCATACATGCTGGAAATGTCGTTGCTGGGAATGTCGGTAACGAAGAACGAAAACAATATTCCATAAGTGGCAATACGGTTATTCTTGCCGCACGTCTCGAACAATTAAATAAAGAAAATAACAGCACACTCATTTATTCTAAAGATTTATATGATCAATTGCCAAAGGAGCACAAATCCAACATAGATTTTACACAAGTCATGGTAAAAGGAAGAAAAACTCCTATTGAAATTGCGGTGGTCGATTAATTAAAATAAAGCCCTGAAAGAGCGCTAGATTCTAGCCGAGGGTGCAACCCTTGGTAAAAGAACTAATTTTTAACATAAGCCCTGAAAGGGCGTAAGCAAAAACACTATAAGACGTAATTATATTAGTTCAAGACATCATACCAATGGCGTTGCCATAGGCTATAGG
>CALLFA010000136.1 GCA_937997635.1 uncultured Saprospiraceae bacterium
AGGTGCAGGCGAAATTTTACACAGATATGAGATAGGTAAAAGGCAACTACAAGAGACATTTGGAGTTGAAGTTATAGAAACTAAAAATGCACTAAAATCGTCAGATTGGATTTACAAGAATCCACAAGGGCGAGCTGAAGATTTAATGGAAGCGCTCGAAGATACATCGGTAAAAGCAATAACATCTAATATTGGAGGTGATGATAGTATTCGAACATTGCCATTTATAGATTTCAAAACAATAAGCCTTAATCCGAAGATATTTATTGGGTATTCAGATTCTACAGTAACGCACTTTTGTTTTTTATAAGGCCGGAATAACTTCATTTTATGGAACTTCAATAATGGTTGGATTCGCAGAAAATAATGGCATGCATAAGTATCAAATTGAGGATATAAATAAAACACTTTTCGACTCAAGAAAAAGAGGCGAAATCAAACCAAATATTGATGGTTGGATATCAGAGAGAATACCCTGGGCGAATCCCAATAACCAAAAAATCGCAAGAAAACTTGAAAAGAATAGTGGTTGGAGATTTTTACAAGGAAATGGCAAAGTTTCTGGAAAATTATTAGGAGGATGTATGGATATTCTCGAAGTCATAAAAGATACAGCTTTGTGGATTGAGCCTAACGATTGGAAAGAGAAGATTATGTTTCTTGAAACTTCCGAAACGAAAATGTCACCAGATGCATTTTGTAAAATATTAAGAAACTATGCTGCATCTGGAATACTAATAAATATCAGAGGAATTATATTAGGAAGGCCATATGACAATCAATTTTGGAAAGAATATGATGAAATGTTATTAAAAGTAATTCGCGAAGAGGAAGGGTTAGTAGAATTACCAATAATTACAGGAATGGACTTTGGACATACTTGCCCAATATTCACAATACCATATGGAGTAATGGCAGAAATTAATGTCGAAAAAAGGACTTTCACAATTTTGGAGAACGGAGTGAAAAATGAAGACCCCCACTAACAATTAGCAACAAATGTTCGTGATTGCGCAGTAACTCAGAAACTTTTTGGTTGTGTTGAGCTAATCACTTTTAATAAGTGAATATTGTCTGTTCTTTATTTTTTAAAACTGTCCCCGATTGCAGTTGATTGTGGATAGACCGTGGTGTATTCTCGTATAAACTAAGATTCACCTCCCCAAGTAATGTCGAACAGGCAGAATTTGCTTCGGTGCCTTTACTATCAGTATTTTCAATACTTATTTTAGGTCATACAATTGAAATAAAAAGGCCATACCTACAATGAGGTACGGCCTTTGCATTTTGTCGCTTATTATTTTCTCTTATTAGCTGCTTTAAATGCTTGTTCCAAATCAGCAATAATATCATCGATATGTTCGATTCCCACACAAAGTCTTAGTAAATCTTCAGTTACACCAGCAGATTTTTGCTCGGCTACCGTTAATTGTCGGTGCGTAGTAGAAGCAGGATGACAAGCGAGTGATTTAGCATCTCCGATATTGACAAGTCTTTTGAATAGACCTAGTGCATCATAGAATTTCACTGCTTTTTTATAACCTCCTTTGATTCCAAAACTCATCAAGGCCGAAGGTTTGCCACCAGCGTATTTTTTGGCCAATTTGTAATATTTATCAGAAGACAAGCCAGCGTATTGAATCCAAGATACTTGTTTGTGTTTTTTAAGAAATTTTGCAACCGCAATTGCATTTTCGCAATGTCTTTCCATACGAATGTTCAGTGTCTCTAATCCTTGGAGAATTTGCCATGCACTCATCGCTGATAAAGCAGAGCCAGTATTTCTTAATGCAACAGTACGTGCTCTAGCGACGTATGCAGCAGGGCCAATTGCTTCTGTATAGACTACACCATGGTATGAAGGTTCAGGAGTTGAAAACATTGGATATCTTTCTTTATGCTTTGCCCAGTCAAATTTACCTGAATCTACGATAACCCCACCTAAGGTTGTACCATGACCACCAATATATTTCGTGAGTGAATGCACAACAATATCAACACCGTGGTCAATTGGTTTTATAATTGCTGGAGTTGCAACAGTATTGTCACAGATGACAGCGATTCCCTTTTTGTGCGCAGCTTTTGTAATTGATGCTAAATCAGTAACATTACCAGCGGGATTACCTATAGACTCACAATAAATAGCTTTTGTCTTGTCGTCGCATAGTTTCATGATGTCTTTAGCAGCAGATGTTTCTGCAAAGCGCACATCAATCCCTTGCTTTGGCAACATGTGTTTAAACAACGTGTAGGTGCCTCCATATAATTGCGAAGTAGAAACGATGTTATCACCAGCTTCAGCCAGATTTAAAACAGCATAGTTAATAGCAGCACTACCAGCACTCGTACATAAGGCAGCTACACCACCTTCTAAAGCAGCAATTCGTCCTTCCAATACATCGACAGTTGGATTCATTATTCTGCTGTAAATGTTTCCAGGGACAGCAAGGTTGAATAAGTCAGCACCGTGTTGAGCATTGTCAAATTCGTAAGCAATGGTTTGATAGATTGGTACTGCCACTGCTTTAGTTGTTGGCTCTGATTCATAGCTGCCGTGGATAGCAATTGTTTCTTGTTTCATTATTATTTTTTTGATAGCAATTTGAGCAATTAGATTTAAGATAAAGTAAAATACAAATTTCGTGCTCAAAATCTCCTTACTACAAATAATGTCACCCCATTGGGTCCGATGGGCTTATAAGATGAACCTTGAACGGGCCAAAAGGGTGACATTTGCGAACTTGGGTTCTCAACCCTAAGTTGTTCTCATTTAAAATGGTACTGACTCTTTGGTTACTTTTAAGAATTCATTGACGACCACATCACACGAGTATCTTTTGATGCCATCTTTTCCTTCGTAAGAAGAATACTTTAGCTTGCCTTGCAGGACAATTTCATTTCCTTTTTTGACGCTTTCATTAATGTATTCTGCAGTTTTGCCCCAAGCGATTACATTGTGCCATTGTGTCTCTTTTACTTTTTCGCCTTTATTGTTCCTGTAGAACTCATTCGTGGCTAGAGAGAATTTGGCATAAGCAGTGCCGTTGTCTAATGTTTTAAAATTGATGTCTTGACCTACGTTACCGATTAGTTGTACTGAGTTACGCAAAGTTTTCATAGATTAAAATTTTTGTATTCGCAATGAAGCGAACGATGTAAAAACAAAAATAACAGCCAGCGTTTCTGACTGATGTCGATGCAAAGTTGGGGAGGAATCAAAACGTTAGTCGATTACTAAACGGTTAATGTCGTTTGTATACGTTTGTAGCCGTTTGAAATCAGATAATAAAATGTATACAACTGGTTATCAATTAGTTAGAGAATTGGTGGTTTTGTGATTTTTTTTGTGAAAAGTGATTTTGGAAGTTGGATTGGAAGAATATGAGTGATGTATGAGCGTTAGTGATAATACCCTGGCTTCCCCAAGCTACCCCAAAAATTAGTATATAAAAATTATCCATATTCAAAGAGAGGATTAAATCAACCCTGCTAATACAGGAGAACCTCCGATTGGATGTAAAACTTATATGTTCTCCATTTCGGCTTGACCACATGTTGGACTTAAATGTGGATTCTTGCCAGTGGTCATGATCACGAATTCTTTGACTGTCTTTGTTCTGGACTTCTTCTTTTTCCTGTCCAGTTTGACTGATTTATTACGTAGAAGTGTTGTCTGTTGTCAAGCCGAAAAAAGCAATGAATGCAGGTATTCACGAGTATTTTCAACGATGAGAACAGATAATAAATCAAGTAAGAAAGGGTCAAACTATTTACTCCTCTTCATCGCTTCTGATATAAACCACATGACAATCAGCATCATCAACAATGAGTAATTTGTTGGCATCAATTGAATATTCGTATTTGATAACTTTGTCGATAATTGTTGACAGCGTAATTTCTTTACTTGACAGTAATTCAAATTCACCGATATCCCAAATACTGTTTTCACCACCTGATGAAAAAAATAATCCTGATTCTTTAAACTCTATTTCGTTAGGGTATTTTTCTGTGCATCTAGAGTCAGTGTGTAACTTTTTCCAGTGAGAATATATTTCCATATGTTTTTTTGCGTCAATTGTATTCGATGTGTCACTAACTTTTGGATAGTGACACATCGAAGTAATCATAAAAAAGAAGGTGAACTTCCACATATGTATACCAAGAGGAGGATGGTTTAACTGATTTATTACGCAGAAGTTTTGTCTGTTGTCAAGACGAAAAACGCAGTGAATGCAGGTATTCACGAGTATTTTCAACGATGAGAACAGATACACGATCAAGTAAGAAACGGTCAAACTATTTTCATTTTGGTATATAGTATAAAAATGGGACTAAGCTGTCATTTGCTTCTTATATAAATTTGCAATTTTTTTAGCAGATTTACTGGTCTTTTTCTCACTATCACTTAGTCTCTTTAATTTTTTTAATTCGGCATCACTCAACACTGACTTGCTGTCTAATATATTGGCACACTTGTTAAAACTCGCTTTTCTATTCTTGAATTTCATAGAAAGCCTCTTTCCCTCAATATAATCGTAGTGTGGCTTTAATTCTGAAGTTTTTAAAGCTGCTTGAATTGCTTCAATACCATCTTCTAGATGATCACCTCCAAATACCAAAGTCAATAAGGTGTCTGGTGTGGATAGTAGTTTTTTTGCAACGAGCATATGTTTTTCATTTGCAGCTGGTGAAATATAAACATCTTGTTTGCCTGTTACAGAAAACGCCATTCCGGATTTGTCCCATTTAACTTCAACAACAATTTTGTACAAGCCTGAATCTGGGAATAAAGCTCCATCTATCCCTCTTAATAGCGTCAACGAATTTTTTATTTCTTGGTTCGGATCTAATCTGTGTGAACAATCATCGTCACAGCTAATGACTATAGGTTGAAAAGTTCTCTTGATGCCATGTGAATCCAGAACATAACCTCTAACGTGACCTTTTTTCATGCTTAAAGAATGAGGTACGATGTGAGGCGAAGTTGAATCATTTTTTAAGGACAAATTGACTCTAACTGGAGCCCCAAGAGGAAATACTTCAAGTACCGTGTCAACAGTAAGATTAAGATCTTCCAATTCAATACCATCATTGGGACTTAAAGGTGTACTGTTGTAGAAATTTCCGAATGGCGTAGCTCCTGGCCGAATATAGATATCAGGAAAATGTTTTAGTCTTTTTACATCTGCACTATTAAAACTCCATTGAATGTTTGCTGGAAATGAAGCACTTCCTGGATTCAAAGAGCTGTTGGCTATCACACCAGTTGTATTCATAAATCCTATATCACTAGTGTTGTGCAATAGTCCAAGTGCATGACCTAGCTCATGTACTGCTGTTCTAAAATAAGGGGCAGTTGCGACGCCAAATCTTTGTCCTTGAGCAGTTCCCCATTCCTCCGAATTCGGAATTGTCCAATGAGATGAAATAGCGCAGCCTTCACGAGGTACATTATTAGAATCGGATCCAAAAGCATCATACATAATGCCACGCGATGTAGATTCTAATCTACGTACTGCTAATATGTGATAACGCCACTCTCTGTCTAAATTATTAAAATCTCTCCTTGCCAACATTTCAGCATGTAGCTCACCGTCAGACCAGAATTCTCCGCTAGGTTCTTGGACATTATTTTGGCTTTGGTCGACTGTTATATCCCAGCCTATTTCTTCTCCCACTTGTTTCCAATCTAGACCATTACCGTTATTAAGGGGAGCTTGTGATTGTGCAACAGAATCAATCTCTACAGTCGCTTTTCGTAAAAAACTAGAAACCCATCCCATCTTCAATCGACCTGTAATGTTTCCGCTTGAATCTCTAACATCACCCTCTAAATATTGTGCGTTTGATGGATATTGTGAAGGTGGACTTATCCATTTCATAGTTGCAGTAAATGCACCTTCATTACTCCAACTTCCGATGCTGCTCCAACCATTAGAAGAGGCTGTATATTTGTGCATTTCAAAGCCTAACGTAAATGAATTTGAAATCGTAAAAGAGTCAAGAATCTGTGTAATCCTCAAGTAATATCTATACCTGTTTCTTGAAAGAATAGGGATACCATTTGCAGGATTAGGCGCTGGAGTAAGACCAACGGAAAAAGGAAATGACGTGAATTGTAAAGGTCGCTGATAGAGATCTCCACTGGCAATTTTATTAAATAAACCGTCGGACTCAACCCTTATCGTCCCATCGAATTGTGTAAGAAAATTGTTTACAGGGTCATAATTCAATAAGTAACATCCCGCTTTTAAGCTTCGAAACCGCCAAGGTTGTACTATGGGATCAATGAATATACTGGGATCAATATTAGATGGGTTACGAGGATCATTTGGTATGGGTAATGGTTTTGGAATTGGCGAAGGAATTGGTGTCGGAATTGGAGTTGGTAATGGAGGGACTTTAGCACTAATGTCCAAAAAAGTAGAAATTGTTTTCATAAGTATATGTTGAGGTTTGAAAATTGGATCCTGATTTTATTCATGTTTAAATGACCAAAGTCAGTATCTGAAAATTTGAAGTACATTTTTACTTCATTTGTATGGTTTCAGAAACTCAATAACTGTTACCCCCTAGGAGACTTTTATTTATCAAGACGAGCGTTTTATGTGGAAATCAATGATGATTGAAGAGGCACTCATTGATATTTATTTCCCTATGTTAGTATGACCAAACAACACAACTGTGAATACTATATTCTTTAGTCTACTGATATGCTTAACTTCATTTAGTGCCAATGGACAATCCATATCCGCTATGACTTATAATATCAGATACGATAACCCCGATGATGGAGACAACTGGTGGGAAGTCAGGAAAACTGAAACTGTCAAATTAATTAAGTACTATAATCCTGATTTCTTAGGCATCCAGGAAGGGCTGCATCCTCAAGTAAAATATATCGCAGATCACTGTGACCAATATGCATATATAGGGGTAGGAAGAGATGATGGAAAAACGGGAGGAGAGTTCACTGCATTGTATTACAACAAATCCAGATTTACCTTAATCGAAGACAACACCTTTTGGTTGTCTGAAAAGCCAGATCAGATCTCAGTAGGATGGGATGCCTCTATGGAACGCATTTGTACCTACGGACATTTTGTAGACATGACAACTGATTTAGAGTACTATGTATTCAACACTCATTTTGATCATAGAGGGCCAGTAGCTAGAGAGAATTCTGCAAAATTAATTGTGTCAAAAATCAAAGAGCTGGGCATCGCAAATCAAAAGATCATTGTGATGGGGGACTTAAATTGCAGACCGGACAGTGAACCGATAAAAGCATTTAGCTCATTGTTGGATGATTCTGGTGACATTTCTGCAAATGAAATTTATGGCCCAGTCGGCACCTTCAATCACTTTGATCCTTCTTATGTGCCAGATGGTAGGATAGATTATGTGTTCAGTAAAAACCTATCAGTAGCTAGCTACAGGAATATTGATGATCGAAGATCGAATAATCTTTGGCCATCTGATCACCTGCCCATTTTAGTTGTATTCAATTAGCTTCTGCCGTCGAATTTATTCGATGATAAAAGCGATACCAATTCAATTAAAAAATTTGATGACCATAAATTCAACAGTATAGGCAATTCAATCAAGATGAAGAAAGTAGGAATATTCGGTATAGGTGCAATTGGTTCAGTGCTTACAAAGTATTTGATCCGTAATGTGGATAATGAATATCACTTTTTCAATAGAACAAAAAACAAATCAATTTCAATCACACATATGCAGCAGGTAGATGAGATCCCATTGGACTTTTCAAAAGGATTGAATACTAATTTGGATTGGTTAATCGTCTGTCTTAAAGAATATCAAGTCAAAGAAGCATTAGCAGATATTCAAAAATTAGTTGGCCACCAAACAAAACTAGCAATATTTCAGAATGGGTTAAATCTGTCAATGCCTTACAATGGATTTGCTGAGAGCAAACGAGTATTAGAAACGATTATTGACTGTCCAATGGAAAGAGTAAGTAAAGATCAATTCATACAAATACGAAAGCCATTAATTATACTTCCCAAAAGTCATATAGCTGATCACTTCATCAATCTATTTGATGGTACAGAAGTTGAGTTTGAGCAAGCACTAGACTTTAAAAAAGTACAATGGACTAAATTGATTGAGAGTTCAGCAATTGGGGCGATTCTATCTTTCACTGGCAAGACATGCTCCATATTTCAACAAGCTGATTACTTAGAAGAGTATACAATATTAGTCAACGAAGGCATTGAAGTTGCCCGATCAGAAGGCATTAGTATAGATGATGACTTGTCAGATAAGCTCGTAACAAAACTATTAAGCTATCCTGCATCGAAAGGATCATCAATGCTCACAGATAAATTGAATGGTCAAGCTTTGGAATTGGATGCTAAAATTGGAGCTATACTTAAAATTGCAAATAGGAATAAAATTTCAGTACCCAATTCAAATAAATATTATGAATCGTTATTACATTACAATAATATGAATTGTTAGAAATCAATATTGACAATAGCCCAGACGTTATGACAGAATTTTATGAATATGTTGGTGCCTAAAAAGCAAGTCAGCGGTACTTTATTTAGCCTAACAAATTTATGACAGAAGGCGTAGAGAATATTATCCAATCCGAATGTCTCAATTGCAAACACCAATTGCCAGCAGCTGCAACCTATTGTCCAAACTGTTCTCAAAAGACGACGACAGGGTTAATTTCTCTGAAAGAATTTATTTCTAATTTTTTTGACAATGTATTTAATCTAGATTCACGGATAGCCCAGACAATCAGGTGGTTGTGCATACCAGCCAAATTGACGAAAGAATATTTCAAAGGTAAGCACAAGAGCTATTCCCATCCGATTCGGATATACTTACTCATGTCCATTGTTTTCTTTGCCGCTCTGAAATTTATTGGAGATTTAGGAGATGGTAGTGACATAGTAAAAATGGATTTTGGCGGAAATGAAACTACGACTTTAGAGGAGATGATAGATAATGAGGCCTACAGAATTACCTTTATTGAGGAATTAGATTCATTAAGTGAAGACATAGAATTATTTCAAGACGAGATAGCAAAAGCAGCTTTAGATACTCTAATAAAGAAAATGGGTAATGGATTTATAGATAGGGATTCATTTAATCTACAATTATTTGGTACGAACCGTCAATTTGACTATAGAGACATACTTACATTGGATAGAAATGAGTTAGTTGAAAAATATGAAATTGAGGGATTTTGGAATCAACTATTTGTAAAGCAAAGCATTCATTTTGTCCACGACCAATCTGGATATGTTCGAGAATTGTTACACAACATTCCATTGATGCTCCTAGCAATGATGCCTTTTTTAGCTTTATTTATGAAACTACTGTATATCCGTAGAAAGAGATTTTACATAGAACATTTAGTATTAAATTTTCATCATCACGCCTTTGCATTTTTATTGCTGACAATAGTTTTATTAGTTCCTAAAGGTGTTACACAAGTGTTGATATTACCTGCAATCATCATCATTTTTATTTTCCTATTTCTGACAATGAAACGATATTATGGACAAAGATATGGGAAGACATTTTTGAAATTTGTATTGTTTACATTCTTTTATTTTATCTCCTTCATCCTCGTATTTTTTATGACTGTGGTGATAAGTCTTTTGTTGTTTTAATGTCCCAGAAACCTGCCGTCGAATCCAACGTATCGTCGAATTCAGCGTACCGTCGAATTTATTCGATGAATTGAGAACTCCCTTTTAATTTGTATGTTGGCTAGCGTACCGTCGAATTTATTCGATGCATTGAGAACCCCTTTTAAATTAGTCTATGAAAAGAGTACCAAGGAATTCATTCGTTGTAAACGGCATTAACGATAATGGGAAGTATCCATTAAAAGACAAGTACCAATTCGTCGAATAAATTCGACGGTACGAGCGACAAATACCAATTCATCGAATGAATTCGACGGTGCAAGCGGCGATGAATATGTAACTTGTGTAAAAAAAGCGACGTGTCATTAGCAAAAGAATTGTACAATGAAGCCTGTGACTTTCTGGAGAAAGCAAATGCAAGGGATACGAGCTTGATGCATCAGAAAGAACTGGAACTACATGAACAATATGTGGCCTACTATCAAAACATCAAGGACGAAATAGAGGCAGCAAGTCAATCACAAAATACCGAAACACCTAGTCAAGCAGCTAAACGATTTATTGATCAAGGGATGTCTTCTGAACTTATTGCTAAAGCAACAGGTTTGAACTGGATGGAAGTTGAGGCCATGCGACCAAAAAAGAAAAAATAGTTGAATTTGACTACTTCGATTTAATCCCTCACAGTATCCTATTGCTGAGGCGAGACGCCTGCAGCGACGCATTTGAACTTTCACTTGATACTTGCGCTTAATACTTGCACTTGATACTTGAATTTCTACCCGCTATGCCAACTTATACTCCAACTCCACATCTCGCTTTTTATCCGCATCCATGATATTCACATCAACAACGTTTTCAGCATTCTGCAACAATTTAATGCTGGCATTACTTAGGTTTTTGAGTTGCACATTCTTGCCAACAGCCTTATATCGTTTGGTGACTTTGTGCAAAGCTTCGATGCCAGACATATCTGCCACTCGACTTTCAAAGAAATCAATGATGACCTCTTCAGGATCTCCTTGAACGTCAAATTTTTCATTGAACATTGCGACAGATCCAAAAAACAATGGCCCATATATTTCATAATGTTTGACACCTTGTTCGTCAATTCTTTTACGAGCTCTAATGCGTTTTGCATTTTCCCAAGAGTATACAAGCGCTGATACAATCACACCTGCCAAAACTGCCAATGCCAAATTGTGGAAGAACACTGTAATTAATGTCACCAATACCATGACCAAGACATCAGGCTTCGGCATGGAGTTGAATACTCGTAAACTTGCCCATTCGAACGTACCAATGGCAACCATGATCATCAATCCAGTTAATGCCGCCATTGGCAATTGTTCAATAAGAGGAGCGCCAAAAAGAATAAACACCAACAACATGATAGAAGCTACAATCCCAGAAACTCTTGCTCTTGCACCTGCAGATATGTTAATCAATGATTGCCCGATCATCGCACAACCACCCATTCCTGAAAATAAGCCTGTGATGAAATTTGCTGCACCTTGTGCCACACACTCTTTGTTGCCATTACCTCTGGTCTCTGTAATTTCATCAATAAGGTTAAGCGTCAATAAACTTTCAATTAGCCCAACTCCTGCAACCATTAAGGCATAAGGAAATATAATAGTCAATGTCTCTAATGTAAATGGTACTGCTGGAATATGAAATGGCGGGAAACCTCCTTGTATGGAAGCAATGTCTCCAACTGTTTTAGTAGAAATGCCAAATCCTAAAACGATTGCTGATACCACGACAATAGCTGCTAGAGAAGAAGGGATCGCTTTAGTCAATTTCGGTAATCCCCAAATAATCAACATCGTCAAACCAACCAATCCCAACATGAGCATCATCTCAGTACCAGCCATCCAAGAAAGTACACCTGAAGCACCAGCTGTTTTAAATTGATCCAGTTGTGCCATAAAAATGACAATGGCCAATCCATTCACAAATCCAAACATCACCGGATGAGGCACCAGCCGAATAAACTTACCTAGCTTAAAGACACCAGCCAACATCTGAATGACACCTGCCAGTACCACAGTTGCAAATATAAATTCTGGTCCATGACTTTTAGCAAGTGCCAATATCACTACCGCTACTGCTCCAGTCGCTCCCGATATCATCCCTGGTCGTCCGCCAAAAATAGAGGTGATTAGTCCTATCGTAAATGCTGCGTACAAGCCCGTTAATGGAGAAAGTCCAGCTATCATTGCAAATGCGATCGCCTCTGGTACCAAAGCAATCGCCACTGTCAACCCGGAAAGCACTTCCGTCTTATAATCTACTACTGTTTGGTCTTTTTCAAATAATCTTAAAATAGCCTTCATCTCTGTATCAAATTTGGAAAAGATGCAAAGGTAGGCAAAATAGCAATACGCCATTTTATATTCTGAGAATCAATGATATAGGATGTTATTACAAAATTAAATTTTACAGAAAAATATAAATTAGCACTTAAATTCTTTGATTTGAATGTCTTCTCTTATTAATTTTGTTTGCAATTTAGCGTATTCTCCAGAGGTTTCAGATTACATGTTATTGAGTTTTTTTTCAACGACCTCTAAAGAATATTCGATTCCTACTAGCGCATAATTAAAGGTAAAATAGAGAACGATGATTTTCTTTGCAATGATTAAGCATCATTCTCCTTCTTTTGTTACATATGTTATAAACGCGCTGACTGCGCATATTCAATTAAAAAAGGCTATGCCCAATTTGATGGACATAGCCTTTATAAAAAACTTTCTATTTCTCTTATTTAACTGTAAGCGTATACTTAGGCGTTGGATTTAATGGGCAGAAATACTCATATTCTCCTGCAGCTAATTCTACGATTCCTGTCAGCGAGCTTTCGCCATCTTCAACAGTCTCTTTGACATACCCTGTTTTGATGTGCATAGAAGCATCATACTTGCCTTTTGGAGTCAATACAAAACCAAGTTCGTGATCAACACCGTCATTTGAAATCTCAAATTGGTACGTTCCTGGAGCAACTGTCAAACCTTTAACTGTGAAATCTCCTGGTACTTGACCTAGTTTGATTGTCTCTACTGATTCGTGCACAACGAGTGTGTTTTTAGCAGTAGGATTTAGTGGACAAAAGTACTCATACATACCTGCCTCTAAAGACACAACGTTAGTCATGCCCTCTTTTCCATTGGCTACAGGTGCCGTTACATATGCCTCTTTGATGTGCATTGACGCATCATATTTACCTTTTGGTACCAATACAAATCCAACATCATGTCCAACGTTATTGTTAGCAATAACAAATTGGTAATCTCCTGCTTCTAACTCTAAAGATTCTTGTACGAATTTACCTGGCATCTGCTCCAACATTACTTTTTCTACTTGTGCTTGTGCAAATGAGAAGCTGACAGCTAGTACGGCAACTAATAATAATTTAACTCTGTTCATCTTTTTTTGAAATTTTTTAAATAATAAATATTACGGTGCAAAGATGTGGGTAACAAAGACTTGTTTTGTGTTCTATTTTTCCCTAGTTCATGTACATATGTCCTTATGGAGCAACTGCCAGATTTTTAGCCAGCTTCTGCAAATTTGTTCTTTCTTAGTATGGATGGACTCACGCCTTCATGCTTCTTGAAGAATTTTGAAAAGTGACTGGAATTTTTGTAGCCTAACTCTTGGGCGATTTCGTCTGTAGATTTATTAGAATACAACAGCAATCGCTTTGCTTCCAATATGATTCGTTCGTTGATGACCATTACAGGCGTTTTGTCGCTGTACTTTAGAAACAGATTAGATAAGGTCTTTGGGGACTTGAATAATAATTTGGCGTAATCCTTAACTTGATGCAACTCTCTGAATTTTTTTTCTACCAGTAAGTTATATTCCCTGACTGTGTCCATTTGCACATTAGTGATTGATGGCTGAGGCAAATGGTCTTTAGCCAATCTTGTGGATTTGATTAGCATTCTCTTCAAGAGAGATCGTAACATTTCGCCTTGAAGCCTGTCTTTAACTGCCATTTCTTCTTCAAATTGAGCGCGCAAGATGTCAAAATGTTTAATCTCTTTTTGTTCTAATTGGATGACAGGTGGTTGAGATGATCCATAAAATAGGAAGCCATTACAGGACACTTGGTCATCATG
>CALLFA010000137.1 GCA_937997635.1 uncultured Saprospiraceae bacterium
TGGTCAATTTTGTCCAAGTGATCACAGTAGAGGATACAACGGATCCAACCTTTGATGTATCTACGCTTCCTCAGAATGAAACGATAACAGCTACAACAACAGATTGCGAAGCAACACTTGATGTGATTGTACCAGACTTTGATGACAATTGTACAATTATGCAATTTGGTAATATTGCCATCAGTTTTAGCGATCAAAATGTACCAATACCAGCAATCAATAATGGTGTATTGCCAGGGATGAATGATCCAGTTAATTTTTGGGAGATTGATAATTTATCTGTTGGTGTAACAACAGTGACAATTACAATCACAGATGATTGTGGTAATAGTGATTTTTATGATTTCACAATCACGGTAAATGATTTCACTCCTCCTACAGCAGGTAATTGTCCGGATAATATTACCATAAACACAGAACCAAATGTCTGTGAAGCAGAAGCCTTTTGGGTGAATCCAACTGGTACGGACAATTGTGATATTGCATCGTTTGACATCACCTATGGACCAGTCGACGGTGATACTGACCCACCAGTTTCCTTCCCAGATGATGAGTCATTTATTGGTGGTCCTGCATTAGGTGGGCAAGAGAATGATGCAGTATTTGCTGAAGGTGTGACCGAAGTGACTTTCACGTTTACAGATGTATCTGGTATGCCAGGTTCATGTATAATGTTGGTGACAGTCGTAGACAATCAGATTCCAACTGCCGTTTGTCAGGATATTTCCGTAGAACTTGATGGTGTGACTGGATTGGCTTCTCTAAGTCCTGATGAAATTGAAGTTGGTAGTTCAGATAATTGTGCCATAGATTTGACACTTTCCACATTGGATATTGATATGTTTGATTGTGATGATACAGCAACTCCAGTTACTGTAACATTGACAGTATATGATGTAAATGGAAATTCAGATGATTGTACAGCGTCAGTGACAGTAGAAGACGTTACTGCACCAGTGGCTGGTTGTCAAGATATAAGTGTAGACTTGGATGCTACTGGAAATGCATCCATCGTTGGCAGTGATATTGAATCCGGTAGCTCAGATATTTGTAGTATCGATCTATCTTCATTCTCAATTGATGTTTCAGATTTCACCTGTAGTGATGTTGGTACACCAGTCATGGTGACATTAACTGTCAGTGATGTAAATGGTCTTACGGATGACTGTTCGGCTCTGGTTACCGTCAATGATGTTACAGACCCTATTGCAGAATGTATAGATGCATCAGTCTCTTTGATTGACGGAGTTGGTAGTGTAATGCCGGCAGATCTAGATGGAGGTAGTATGGACGCTTGTACTGATGTTTCTTTTACTACATCAATCTCTGATTTTGATTGCAGTCATGTAGGTGATGTCATTGTTACATTAACTGTCAGTGATGTAAATGGTAATTCTTCAACTTGTGATGCAACAGTCACTGTGACTGATGATGAAGCGCCTACAATGGTTTGTCAGGATATTACGGTTGGATTAGACCCAAGTGGTACTGTATCAATAACAGCTGGCGATGTTGATGGGGGAAGTAGCGATGCTTGTGGTATTATGTCCTTGGATATTGATATCTCTTCATTCGATTGTTCGAGTGTTGGAGATGTTCCAGTAACTCTTACTGCAGTTGATGTCAATGGCAATGATGCTGATTGTGTGGCAACTGTTACAGTAGAGGATACAGAAGCACCAATTGCAGAGTGTATGGATACGACTGTTTCTCTGGATGAGGACGGTCTTGCATCAATTACTTCTGCTGACATTGATAATGGCAGTTTTGATAATTGTAGTGTTGCAAGTTTGGAATTGGATATAGATGAATTTACTTGTCTGGACTTAGGTAGCGTATCAGTTACACTTACTGTAACAGATGTTGGAGGACTGGCAAGTGATTGCCAAGCAACGGTAATAGTAGAGGATAATATTTTACCAGAAGCAATCTGTCAGGATATTGCTGTCAGTTTGGATGAAAATGGTATGGCAGGCATTATGCCTTCACAAGTTGATGCAAATAGTTCAGATAATTGCGGTATTGTCGATTACAGTTTGGATATAGATAAGTTTTCTTGTTTAGACATTGGATCAATTGCCGTTGAATTAACAGTAAGTGACCAATCTGGAAATTCGCAGAGTTGTACTGCAAATGTTGATGTGTCAGATGATTCTGGGCCAACATTTGCTTGTATTGATCTCGGTCCATTTGTTGTTTCAACTTCTGATTGTAATCTATCAGTTCCTATCCAAAAGCCAGTATTGGATGATAATTGTAGTGATGTTGCAGACATCGTTTGGAGTTTGCCAAGTGCTGTGAATGCTCAAGTCATTAATTTCTTTGACTTAGGTGATTTTTGGACAGGAGAGTTTCCATTGGGTATTACAGAAGTCCAACTAGAAGCGACCGACCAATTCGGTAATCCGACAACATGTATCATTGAAGTTGAAGTCAGAGATATTGCTGACCCAACTGCATTATGTCAAGATATTACGGTTGAACTTGATGCTTTTGGAAATGCTGAAATAACAACTAATGATATTGTAGAAGGGGAAGACAATTGTGGGGTTCCTGATGTTACTTTGAGTCAATCAATATTTGATTGCGATGATATTGGAGATATTACAGTCATAGTTAAGGTTGATGATGGTGAAAATAGTGTTACATGTGATGCAACAGTTACTGTCGTTGATTTGATAGCACCAGAGATTACCTTAATCGGAAATGATTTTATTACACTGTCATGTGGAGCAATGTATGAGGAAGAAGGAGCAGAAGTCGAAGATAATTGTGATACAGATTTAATAGTTACAATTAGTGGAACTGTTGATGATCAGACACCAGGTGTCTATACTGTCAGTTACGATGCTACAGACAATTCTGGAATTTCAGCTTCGACGGTCACCAGAACGGTTACTGTAGAAGATCCATTAAATGGTATTCCTAGTATTGAAATTGCAGGACCTGAAAGTGTATGTCCTGGACAAGGTGGGTATGTCTATAGTATACCTTCATTGCCAAATGGTTCTGTTATCACTTGGAGTCATTCTCTAGACGCGGCAGTAATTGCTGCTGGTCAAGGAACTTCATCTGTGACAATCAATTTTGACAGTGATATTTCGACTAGTGACGGATTTTCAGTTACTGACGAAGATGGAAGCCCAGGAGGTACCATTGATGTCACTGTTGAAGGAGGATGTTCACCATTCACAGTGTCCTTCCCAATTACGTATATGGATGACGAATTATGCAGTATCTATAATTGTTTTGTTGACTTGCATGTCAATGATGCACTTGCATTACCTTCTGCAGAGAGTCCATCACTTTATATTGCTGATCAAAGACTCAGTTCTAATGGAACAGTCCTATCAGGTAGAACAGTGGACTACACAGCAGGTAAATGCATTGAATTGCAACCAGGTTTTGAAGTTGAGATGACTGCAGAATTCTTAGCAGATATAGTACCGTGTTTATCAAGTCAACTCTTTACAAGTGAAGAAGCTGATCATTTGATTGAAACGCTCAAAGATCGCGGTATCAATCTTGATAAAGAATTGCTACAAATTGTAAAAGATAATTAGTCATATTGACTAATTGATGTAGGAAGTTAGCTTGCCGCCTTTATAGGCGGCAAGCTTTTTTTGTAATATGAGCTTAGTTGGATGCACGCACGTGGCTAAAAACGACGTTGTTGGTAAAATTCACTTGAATCTATTGCTCAATTCTTATTTATACTATCTTGAAATCAATTGCTGTAATTTCGATAAGATCCAATAATTCTTTCAATTCGATAATCGTGGTTAGTGGATTCATGATCGATATACGCAACCACGTTTCTCCTTTTAATTTGGTTTGTACAATGTAAAATTTACCATCTTCTAATAGCTGCCTTCTGATGTATTGATTGCATTTGTTCATTTCATCTAATTCTAGAATCCTGTTGTTCCATCTAAAACAAACAATATTGGAATCTGGGTATACAGCTAAATCGAATGCATCGTTGGATGTAATGATGTCAGCGAATGTTCTGGCAAGTGTAAATGTTTTTGTGAAATGTTCGTCTATAATCGACTCTCCATACAATTGAAATAAAAAGAATATTCGCAAGGCAAACATTTGCTTGGTACATTCAAATGTGCGTTTTGCAAGGTTGTGCCATTCGGCTTCATGACTTTTCTCCCATAGATAATCTGCTTTTACTTGAAAAGCGCTATAACTTGTTTTTGCATGTTGGAATAAAACAACAGTAGCTAAAGCAGAGGTCAACATCATTTTATGTGTGTCGAAGATGAGAGAGTCAGCTTTGTCCACACCATCCATTAAATGTGAGAAAGTAGGAGAATACACTACTGGTCCGCCATGTGCACCATCGACATGAAACCATAAATCATATTCTTTTGCATATCTGGCAATCTCATTCAAATCATCATATTTACCTGTAGAGGTGGAGGGTGCTGAGCCAACAATAGCGATCACATGAATGCCTTTGGATTTAGCTTCTTCCATATATTGTGGGATCAGGTCTGTACGCATTCTGTACTCACCATCTACGGGTACTTTTATTATTCCATTATCACCCCAGCCCATAACTCGTACAGCTCTGTCTACGCAATAATGTGCTTGGTCCGAAACAAGAAGTGCTAATTGTTGGTCGCTTCCTCCTTCCCATACATTGCTAGGAGCTTTTAATTGTCTTGCAGCAAGTAAGACAGTGAGATTGGCAAGAGTGCCGCCTGAGGTGAAAAAGCCGCCACCATCTGTAAAACCAAATTTTTTGCTGAATCGATCAATGAGGATTTTTTCTACAATTGTCCCCGCCGATCCCATCTCATAGACTCCAACACCGTTGTTAAGAATGGAGACAAGCATATCCACTAAACTCGACATAGGTGCAGTAACAGCTACTTGGTGCCCTATATATTTAGGGTTGTGTAAATGGATAGAATCATCCATGACTTGTTGCACCAAATCTGCAAAACTTGATTTTTCATTTAGCCTAGACGTCCACTCAGAAAGCAATTGTTTTGGCTCTTTATAATTAATTGTTTTTATCTGGCTGGCTTTTGCTTCCTTTAAATAGTCCGCGAGTATATCAACAAGTTCATGCCCCTTAGATCGGAAGTGTTCTTCATCAAATATGTCTTCCAGTGATTTTACTTCATCCATAAAACCAACATACAAAAAAAACCGATGTGCAAAGACACATCGGTTTTTTAACTAAGTCCATGTAAGCGTCACGCCTCATGGAAATTTATTTCTAAGACAACCTGCCTACAGATTAAGTTTGAGGCTTGAAGCCTACAAGTTTAGTCTGAGGCTAGAAGCCTACAGAGACTTACATCATACCTGGCATTCCACCACCTGGCATTCCGTGTCCATGATGGTCACCGCCTGCAGGTTCTGGCTTATCATTCACAACACATTCTGTTGTCAATACCATTCCAGCTATAGAACCAGCATTTTCGATTGCGATTCTGGTTACTTTCGTAGGATCGATAACACCAGCTTTTTTCAAGTCTTCATACTTGTCTGTTCTGGCATTATAACCTTGAGATCCTTTAGATTTCAATACATTTTGTAAAACAACAGAACCATCAACACCAGCGTTTTCAGCGATTCCTCTAAGTGGAGCCTCTAATGATTTTTTAACGATCTGGATACCCATGTTTTCGTCTTCATTCTCTCCTTCTAGCTTCGATAATTTTGGAATAGCGCGCACAAGTGCAACACCACCGCCAGTTACGATGCCTTCTTCAACCGCAGCTCTCGTCGCATGTAATGCATCATCCACTCTGTCTTTCTTTTCTTTCATCTCGACCTCAGTAGATGCACCCACATAGAGTACGGCAACACCACCAGACAACTTCGCCAATCTTTCCTGTAACTTCTCTCTATCGTAGTCAGAAGTAGTCGTTTCGATTTGTTGTTTGATTTGGTTGATTCTCCCTTGGATTACTTTTTTCTTACCGCTTCCATTGACGATTGTTGTATTGTCTTTGTCTACAGTGATTTTTTCAGCACTACCCAAATGTTCGAGCTCAGTATTTTCTAGTTTGTAACCTTTTTCTTCTGAGATAACAGTACCGCCTGTTAGGTTAGCGATATCTTCAAGCATTGCTTTTCTTCTGTCACCAAACCCTGGTGCTTTGACAGCAACAACTTTTAATCCACCTCTCAATCTGTTTACCACTAAAAGCCCTAGAGCCTGTGATTCTACATCTTCAGCTATAATCAATAGTGGTCTTCCTGCTTGAGATGATTTTTCTAAAATTGGAATTAAGTCAGCAGTATTAGAAATCTTTTTATCGTGGATGAAAATCAACGGATTCTCATACTCTGTCTTCATGTCTTCTGTGTTAGTCACGAAGTATGGAGAAAGGTATCCTCTGTCAAATTGCATTCCCATCACCTCATCTACGTAGGTATCAGTACCTTTTGCTTCTTCCACTGTGATGACACCATCTTTGGTTACTCTTTTCATTGCATCCGCAATAAGCGCACCTATTTCGAAATCGTTGTTAGCGGAGATAGAAGCAACTTGTTCTATTTTGCTAAAATCATTACCAACAACAGTACTGCTTTTTTTAAGAGAATCGACAACAGCAGCAACTGCTTTGTCAATGCCTCTTTTTAAGTCCATTGGATTGGCACCAGCTGCAACATACTTCATACCAGCAGTTACCATTGATTGTGCTAGTACAGTTGCCGTAGTCGTACCATCACCAGCAGCGTCTGCAGTCTTAGATGCAACTTCTTTGACGAGCTGAGCGCCCATGTTTTCTACTGGATCTTCTAATTCAATTTCTTTTGCAACGGTAACACCATCTTTCGTTACGATAGGTGCACCAAAGCTTTTTTGTATAACAACGTTACGACCTTTTGGTCCTAAAGTTACTTTAACAGCGTTGGCAAGAGCATCAATTCCTGATTTTAGTTTCGCTCTTGCATCAGAATCAAAGCTAATCTGTTTAGCCATATTTTCTAGTTTTAGATTATCGGGTTAAATAATAAGAATGAGTTGGTTAAATTGATTAACCTAGAATTACGAGAATATCATCTTCTCTCATGATCAGTAGGTCTTTACCTTCATACTGAAGCTCTTGACCAGCGTATTTTCCATAAAGGACAACGTCGCCTTTTTTAACTGTCATTTTGTTATCGTCCTTACCTGGACCTACCGCTACGATTTTACCACGCTGTGGTTTTTCTTTAGCAGTATCGGGAATGATAATTCCTCCTGAAGTTTTTTCGTCAGCTGCAGCAGGTTGAACTACTACTCTGTCGTTTATAGGCTTCAATTTCATATCTGTACTACAATTTTTAGTGTGTGACAATAAATATTACTAGCTACATATATCATCTTCTGTGCCAATGGCCAGAATCTGACATTTTTACATTTTATTGCTGTTATTCGAATGCTAGACTGAATTAATTTCAGAGTTAGTGCCATTTTGACACCGTTGTTTCAAAATGAGCTGCAAAAGTAAGCAAATAAGGGAGATTTGATAATAAATTGAGTAGTTGTTCTCAGAATCAATGGTTTATAACTCTATTCTACACTTCTTGTTGACTTATTAGACGTCGGTAATATGAATAAATTTTACATACTCAACCACACATATAGCTCAAGTATGTCATTCAACATGTGAGCGTCGTGATTATCCCTGACCGAACAAAGTGAGAATTAAGACCCAAGCAATGAGAAAACTTATAAATAATGGAATGATGTATTGCTAAAAAGCGATTTTACCAGAAGAATAAGAAACCTTCCGTTCTTAAAGGCGGCCCTCCACCAGTTGATCCACCACCTACCATGATAGCGGTGATGATACAAAGGACAAACAAAGTAATTGCCAATCCCCATGTGATTTTATCAACCAAGTCTGATGATTTTGCTGCTCCAAACATTTGATTAGCACCAGCTCCACCAAAAGTAGAATCGACTCCACCTCCTTTAGGGTTTTGAATTAGAACCACTGCCATGAGTAGAATACAGACGATCGCGGTCAAGATTGTAAGAAGAGTAATCATTTTCTTTTAATTTTCTTGATTTGAGATGCAAAATAAGCTCTTTTTTCTGGAAATATCAAACTAAGCTTTTCATACATGGCTATTGCTTTGGTTTGATGACCTTGTTTTGCTAGCAGTTCGGCTAGGCTTTCTGATGCAATTTCTTTGTTTAAAGTAGAGCTTTCATCTGAAATTTGTTTACTAGATTCTTCTGTTGTCTTCTCTTCTACAGAATCTGAAATGTCCGGACTGATTTGCTCTTTGGTCTCGTTACTAGGATCTTTCGCACTCTCCACATGTGTCGTTACAGGATTTGTTTGTTTTAGGCTTAACAGCCAATTGGCATATGGAGATGCTTCAAGTCGATTGTAAAGAGCATGTGTTGACTCGTTTGATTGTACAGTATCAGAATCAGCTGTTTCAAGGTGGACGACATGACTTTCTTCAGCTTTAGACTCTTCGAAACGAGTCATTTCCATATCGGCCTCTGACTCTGGGACAAGTGCAATTTTGCTGGTTGTTTTTTCTTTTTGCTCTATCATGTGTTCAGAAGCTTCTGGTTCATGCTCATTTGTTTCTTGGACAAAAGCTTGTTGAACCGTTTCCTCTGATCGAATTTGAAACACGTCATTCACAAAATGCTGCTTATTTGCGTAGTAATAGTTGGTATCTGCAAAATCTACAGGAAATTCTTTACCAATGAGCATTCTTTTTTGCAACAAGACAGCTCTTATTTGCGGGATGTTGGGGTGCTCGGCAACTAATGCGACTATGTCTTCAATCGAAAATGAATCAATAGAGGCAGGTTTTTTTAAAACAGATGTAATGTCAGTTAAAGTCAATTACCAGTTTGTGAAGGCTTTATTAAATATATCTTCTAGAATCTGTGTAAAGATAATATCTATTAGGTCATCTTGTACATTACTTAGGTCAGTTGTGCTTTCAAAATCTGCAAAAAAGGAGAAAGATTGTTCCCAGTTTTCTTCTTCATCCAAATTGTTGATGTAGTTTACTCTTACAGCAATCGTCAGTCTATTGAAGGCTGTAGTCGCCTGATCATCGCTTCGTTGAGGAGCAACTGCTTCGACAGCAAAACGCGAAATGTCCCCTCTAAACTCAATATGGGGATTCGTGTCATCTATTCTCAACTTCGAGCTAGAGTTTACTTTGTCAACCAATTCATCTCTGAATTCTATTTCCAAACCTGCTGGTGCATTTCCAGCTCTGTTCTGAAAATTCTCTACATAAAATGTATTGATTTCAGGCGGGATACTAATCCCTTTAAAGCTATAGCAAGAAGATAGCCAGACGAGGATTAAAACGAATGGAAGATACTTTATCACAATTCGTACTCTTTAATCTTTCTATATAATGTCCGTTCAGATATACCTAATTCGACAGCTGCATCCTTGCGTCGTCCTTTATATTTTTTCAACGCTTTGACAATCATCTCTTTTTCCATTTCTTCTAGCGATAGATTTTCTTCTACGACTTCTGTGGTATGGAATTCAGGTTCATTGTTGATGATAACTGGTCTTGCCGTACTTACAGCATCTCTCTCAAATGTAGGCGTGACAAATGGCTCATAAACGACTCCTGGGGCGGGTACAGCAGCGGCTGACAAACTGTTTAGTCTACTCATATCTGGGATGCGCAGATCATTGGATTTGATCAGCTCAAAGACAAGTGATTTAAGGTCATTCAAGTCTTTTTTCATGTCAAAGAGAAGTTGATACAATATTTCTCTTTCTTGGGGTATCTCTGCATTTGATGATCCTTTGCTCAGGCTAGGGAGATTTCGTTGTGTTATCTGTGGGATCAAATCCAATAACTGTTCGGCAGAAATCTCTTTTTCATCCGTAAGTATGGACAGTTGTTCGACAATGTTTTTTAATTCTCTGACATTCCCTGGCCAAGTATAATTTTCAAACAACAATCTTGCTTTTTCATCTAGCTCGATTACTTCTGTACTGTACTTTTCAGCAAAGTCAATAGCGAATCTTCTGTACAGTGGATAGATATCTTCTCTGCGTTCTTTGAGTGAAGGCACAAAGATTGGTACTGTATTAAGTCTATAATAAAGGTCTTCTCTGAATTTGCCTTTCTTAATCTGTTCTTCCAGACTGATATTGGTCGCAGCTATGATACGCACATCTGTTTTGAGTACTTTGGACGAACCCACTTTCATATATTCTCCTGACTCTAATATCCTCAATAAGAATGCTTGAGTGTCCAATGGCATCTCGCCAATCTCGTCTAGGAAAACGGTACCGCCATTGGCTGTTTCGAAGTACCCTTTGCGCTCCGTAGACGCCCCTGTAAATGCACCTTTTTCATGACCAAATAATTCGGAGTTTATCGTGCCTTCCGGAATAGCACCTGTATTGATGGCAATAAATTCGTTGTGCTTTCTTGGACTCATTTGATGAATGATCTTCGAGAACACTTCCTTACCAACACCACTTTCTCCATTGATCATGACAGAGAGGTCTGTTCCAGATACTCGCATTGCAGTGCTTAACGCCCTATTGAGTTTATCTGCATTGCCGATAATGCCAAATCGTCTTTTTATGCCTTGCAAAGTTGAGTTCATACGGTCGTTATCTCGCCAATTAATGTTGCGCTTGTGATGTCATTGACTTTGACGTAAGTATAATCTCCAGGTCCCAAACCTTCTTGTTTAGGGAATACAATCATTTTATTTTGACTGTTTCTACCTTTAAAATGTAATTCTGATTTTTTCGAATTCCCTTCGATTAAAACTTTGAATGTTTTGCCTAGATCCTTCTGGTTGTGTTTGGCAGAGACATCCCGTTGTACTTTTATCACCTCAGCAAGTCTTCGTTTTTTAACGTCAAGCGGTATATCGTCTTCAAATTTTTTCGCAGCAGGTGTTCCCGGTCTTTCAGAATAGGAAAAGGTGTAAGAATACGAATACTTCGCAAATTCAATCATACTCAATGTATCCTGATGTTCTTCTTCTGTCTCTGAACAAAAGCCTGTAATGATATCTGCAGAAATAGCACAGTCCGGCATTATTTCATAGATCTTATTTACACGCTCCATATACCATTCTCTCGTATACGTACGATTCATTAATTCCAGAATCCGACTATTTCCTGATTGTACTGGTAGGTGTATGTATTTGCAGATGTTTTCATGAGCCTTCATTGTATGAAGCACGTCATCTGTGATGTCCTTTGGGTGTGAGGTAGAAAACCGTATTCTCAATTCTGGTGATACCAAAGCAACTCTTTCTAACAATTGGGCAAAATTGACGTTTTCTGATTGATCAGGGCTTTCCCATTTATAGCTGTCCACATTTTGACCTAAAAGAGTCACTTCTCTAAATCCTCTGTCATACAAATCAGCCGCTTCTGCGACAATGGAATACGCATCCCTACTTCTTTCTCGTCCTCTCGTATAGGGAACCACGCAGAAGGAGCACATATTGTCACACCCACGCATGATAGATATAAATGCAGTCACCCCATTTGATCCAAGTCGCAATGGAGAGATGTCTGCATATGTTTCTTCTCTTGACAAATAGACATTGACCCCTTTATTCCCATCTTCAGCTGTAGCAATTAACCCTGGCAAGTCTCTATATGCGTCTGGCCCAATCACTATATCTACGAGTTTTTCTTGTTCTAACAACTTAGTCTTTAGTCGTTCGGCCATGCAGCCCATTACACCGACTAATGTTCCAGGATTTTTCTTTTTTACTTTATCGAATTCGCGTAGTCGTTGCCTGACATTATACTCCGCTTTTTCTCGTATCGAGCATGTATTGATGAGTATCAAATCAGAATGTTCCATGACCCGAGTGGATGAATAGCCTTCTTTGGATAAAATAGATGCCACTATTTCAGAATCACTAAAGTTCATCGCACAGCCATAACTTTCTATATAGAATTTCTTGCCTCCTTGGTTTTCGTTCAACACAAGTGCTTCTCCTTGTCTTTTTTCGTCGATGTTCTTGTCGACGTCTTCGAGTGTTGGATTTTGGTTGTACATAAGTGCACAAAGATACGCTCTTTTTTAATTAAGTGACAAAATGGCAGGGGATGAATTAGAGACAAGGTTTGAGCTGTAGGGTTACATCAATAGGATGGGTCATCGCCTCATCCTAATGATGTCGCGTTTAGGAGTCCCAAGGAGGACGACCTAGAATTTAGACAATTTGCAAATAAACAAGGTCGTCCCGTTGGGACTCCTGGTCGAAATGTTACATCTGCGGGGGACGATGTCCCCCGCTATTGATGATACCCCTTTGGGGTATTGCAGGATGAATAGTTTATTAATTCTTTTATAAAAATAATTGACGATCGTATGCTAAAAACATGTTTCGTCTTATTTAGATTTACTTTACTAATTACTAAATTATAATTGAACGATAAACCCAATACCCCAACGGGGTTACATCACTAGGATGGGGCATCGCCCCATCCTAGTGACGTTGTGATTAGGAGTCCCAAAGGGACGACCTAGAGTTTAGGCAATTTGCAAATAAAATAGGTCGTTCCGTTAGGACTCTTGGTCGAAACGTTACAGATGTTGTGTTTAGGAGTCCCAAGGGGACGACCTAGAATTTAGACAATTTGCAAATAAACAAGGTCGTCCGTTGGGACTCCTGGTCGAAACGTTACATCTGTGGGGGACGATGACTTTACACAATTGAAATAAAAGCCCTGTAAGGGCGCTAGACTAAAGCCAAGGGTAAAACCCTTGGTGAAACAACTATTTCATAACATAAGCCCTGAAAGGGCATAAGCAAAAAACACCAGACATTTGTTCATGTTGTCAATGACAATAGATTTGATTTCACATCCTTCCTGTAAATGCTCCGTTTTGACTCAGACAGATACAGAAAAAAAGCCTAATTTCGCACTTCAATCAATTGACCATATGAGCACAGTTGTCCACGATTACACGCATACACACGATGCAGAGCCGCATATAGCGCGGACAAAGGAGATAATCCAAAAGCATCCAGAGATAAAAGACTTGATGGGAAGAAATGTCTACACATTCTTTTTCATCATTGGAATTGTTGCCTTACAGATTGCCATAGCAGGCTTTGTTAGTTCTCAAGCTTGGTGGGTTATTCTTTTAGCTGCATACGGTATTGGTGCCTTTGCCAATCATGGATTGTTTGTGTTGATACATGAATGTTCACATAACATGGTATTCAAAAGTAGGCCTGCTAATATAATAACAGGCTTTTTATGTGACTTGCCAGGTGCATTTCCTGCTTCTGCTGGATTTAGAAAATACCATTTGAAGCATCATGCCTTTCAAGGTCATTATGACTTAGATGCTGATTTACCAAGTCGATGGGAGGCAAAGCTAATTGGCAATGGATTTTTTGGCAAAGCAATGTGGTTGTTGTTTTTCCCTATATTTCAAGCACTCAGACCACCTCGTTTGAAAGAAATCAAGTTTGCAAATAAATGGATTTGGGTGAATCTTGTTTTTGTACTTTCTTTTGATGTCCTGATGTTTTATTTATTTGGATGGGGTGCAATAGCTTATTTCTTAGCCTCTTTCTTCTTTGCAGTTGGTCTTCACCCAGTTGGTGCAAGATGGATTCAGGAGCATTATCTAGTGGCAGCTCCCCAAGAAACTTACAGTTATTATGGACCATTGAATCTTTTGTCTTTCAATGTGGGCTACCACAATGAGCATCACGATTTCTCTTATGTGCCGTGGAATAATTTACCGAAAATCAGAGCTATAGCTCCAGAGTACTATGATACATTGGTGTACCACACATCATGGAGCAAATTGCTTTGGAGATGGTTAGTAGACAAAGATCTATCCTTATATTCTAGAACACTTAGAAACAATAGGGGAGGTATCAAAGTAACTGGTGGCGCTGAGGCAGATTTCTTTACAGGAATGAAACTCAAAGAAACGCAAGCAGTTAGCTAGGACTTTTCAAAAAAAAATACTAATTACGCATACTGGTCTGAATGATGGACTCTCTTATCGAATACGACGTAAGTTTGTGTTCATTGATTTTATTTTCGAGCTTTTAATCGTGTTGGTTTTATCCAAAGACCTAGCACTGTATGCTTAGAACACTCAGAAATATTAGTGAAATGATGTAAGTAGCTGGAAATGCGAGTTGCTTTCTTTATTCTATTGACGTTCAAAGAAATACAATCAGTAAGTTACAAATCATCCAAATGTATTATTCAATATGAACATGATCAATAAAACGAAAATCAGAAAGATTTGAATCCGGGGTAGCCAGATGGAGAAAAATGTATTCTCTTCCATTTTGTATGCATTTACTGTTAAAAAATTGTGTACGGTAGGACAAATATAATAAGTTCTGTTGAATTATTGAAAATGTTAACAGTTCAGACTCATTCTTTTAACTTTACTCTAATTTGTATTGTGAATTATTAAACGTCTATAATTTGGACGCCATCTTAAATGAAATTTTTCCAAACAATACTTTAACTAAAGAAGAGTCTGATCTGTTGATTAGTAAGCTGCAGGAATCAAGACTCAAAAAAGGAGAGTTTCTATTAAAAGCGGATGATGCCGTAAATCATCTATTCTATGTTCATATCGGTTGTCTTAGAAGTTATATTATTGGTTTAGATGGTAAAGAACATACATTACAATTCGCAGTGAAAGACTGGTGGATTAGTGATTATATAGCTCTATATGGCAAGGAGAAAATAAACGCTGTGTCTTATATTGAGTGTATCAAGGACGCGACGCTGTATAGTGTATCGAAATCAGATTTTGATGCCCTTTGTCGAGATGTTCCTAAGGTGGCGCATTTTAATACTAAAAAAATGGAATTGGCTTTTGCAAGTTTCCAAAACCGGATATTGGAAAATCTTACTTTATCTGCTAAACAGAGATACATCAATTTTATAACAGCTTACCCCACGATTGCAAATGATGTTAAAAACTATCACATCGCTTCATATTTAGGCATCACTACCGAGAGTTTGAGCCGAATTAGAAAAGACATTGCAACAACTTAATTTATTACCATACATCAATGTTTGGGTGTCTGTTAAAATGTAATCTTGTATTCTAAAATCAAAAAAGGGAATACAATGAATTTCATCCAAAAATTAAATGAACGATATGCCACAAAAGCCATGAATGGTGATGTCGTGCCAGAAGAAAAAATAAACAACATATTGGAAGCTATTCGACTTGCGCCTACATCAAGTGGTTTGCAACAATTTGAAGTTTATGTGATAACAAATGCAAACATAAAAGCAAAAATCAGAGAAATAGCGTGGAATCAACCTCAAGTAACGGATTGTTCTCATCTACTTGTCTTTGCAGCGTGGGATCATTATACTGCTGATCGGATCAATCACATGTTTGATTTGACTAACGAGATTAGAGGGTTTAAAAATGAAGGTTGGGAAAATTATCGGCAAAAACTTTTAGCTGGTTATCCTCAAAGAGATCCTGAGGTGAATTTCGAACATGCTGCTCGTCAAACATATATTGGTTTAATGGCTGCCATCACGCAAGCTGCTTTTGAAGGAGTAGACAGTACACCAATGGAAGGATTTGATCCCGCAGCTTTAGATAAAATTTTAGGCCTCAGAGAGAAGAATCTTCGCAGTACTGTTTTATTACCTATTGGATATCGAGAAGCTGAAAAGGATTGGTTGGTAAACTTGGTAAAGGTTCGCAAACCTATTGATCAATTAGTCACTAGAATTAATTAGGCGTTATGTTAAAAAAATTATTGGGGCTTGCTCCAAAACAAGAGTCGGACGGATCTTACAGTCCTTCAAAGGTGGCGTTAAAATTGGCTACTCAGGAAAAAACAGATTATAAACCAGTTCCATATGAACCTTACACAGGCAAAAGAACTAAAATTTTGGTGATTTGCACAGAGGTGAAAAATATGGAGATGAAAAACGGTAAGTTTTTTCAACGGGTAACCATCCTGTAGAAACATTGGTACCTATGCTCCATCTTAAACATGCAGGTTTCGAATTTGAAATTGCTACACCCACAGGGAAACCAGTGGTACTTGAGATGTGGGCGTTTCCAACTAAAGATGAAAATGTTAAGGCTATATACAATGAGCTAAAGCCTAGGCTGGAGAATCCAAGAAAACTGGAAGAGGCGATGAATGAAGCATTTGACAATGTATCCTCTTATGCTGCTGTCTATGTGCCAGGAGGACATGGTGCGATGCTTGGCCTTCCAGATAATGAGCATGTCGGTAAGACATTACGTTGGGCACATGACAATGATTTATTTACATTAACCCTTTGTCACGGACCAAGTTCATTGTTGGCTACTACATTAAACAATCAAGCTTTTCTTTATGACGGATACAAGATGGCGGTATTCCCTGACGCTATAGACAAGCAAACACCATTTATTGGTTATTTACCTGGCCATATGCCTCATGGGTTGAGTGAAAAATTGAAAGGTTTAGGTGCAACGTTGATGAATACCAAATCGGACGATACTGTTTGTTTGGATAGGAAATTAATTACTGGTGCAAGCCCTTTAGCTTCTAATAATTTTGGGAAGTTGGCTGCAGAGACCTTGTTGAAAGAATTGAATTAAACAAGTAGATCTTGTGACCTTCTTTTTCTATAATTCGGTTTATTTTCTTTTCTTTTTAAATGAGATAATATCCCGAACTCAGGTTAAAGAGTGTAGATGCTCTGCACGCAACTCCAGATATTTATAATAAAATATCTATCGTGCTCACCATCATCGAACAGTTCAATCATTGGAGAATACCTACACAAAGAAGGCTTACTATTGTTGGGAAAGAAGATCATATTCTACCAAAACCAAAGACTGGATTAATAGAAGTTGCAGCATGGTTGCCTAATGATCTCGCTCTTGCTATCTATCATCAAATTTGTGCCCTAAAAGGACGTACTGTATTTATTCAATTAAAAAATGAATATTCAGATTCGAGCGAAACGACTGCCATACAATTTGCTATTGAGCATGTCTACATTCGTATTGTGGATGTGATGGGAATCCCTTTGCCTCAAGCATTTATAAAAGGGAGGTCTGTAAAACGATCTGTACAGTTTGGGAAGTATCAGTTGAAATGTCAGCAGCCGGTAGACATTAATATTGCAGATTTATTTCGATTGAGCACCATTAATCCAGATACCACATTTCGCAAAAAGCGAAAAAGAACTAACCAAGCTTTTTTAGAATCATAATCTGACCAAGATGATAATGACTGTGTTCGATCATGCCTTGGATAAATCTGTAATAGTTGCCGTGCGCCTCTAGAATAAAAGGTGTGAGCAAAAGAGAGTCTTCTTGTTGAGATAATAAATCCAATAATTGTGTTACTGCATCTAATGACTCCTGTTTTAACTTGGACCAATCTTCTTCCGACTTAATGACTGGATCAATAAAGCTGGCTTTGTCAGGAGGAATACTGGTTGCTCCATTAATGGCATCTATTGCAGCTACCACATAAAAATGCATATGCCATAGGAGTGTCGCAATAGAATTAAATCCTTCTCTTTTTTTAGTGGCAAGTTTCCAATCGATGCCCGCGGTAACAGTTGGGAATGAAGCAGCAGTCCAATTATTACCAAAGTACAATTCTTTCAAGTGTTTCGAGATCAAGTCTAATGTCCTCATGATGTGATGTGAAGTGTTAGTTGATTAAAATGTGCCATTATGATGTATACCCAAGTACTCTGTCCAATTTTTGTCGTCATTAGCCATGTCAAAGTCAAGCTGCATATTTACCAATTGTATTCCATAGTAACTTAAAGGATCATTATAATTAGCTTGAATGCAAAACACCAAATCTGTTTTGTTATTATTATCTAAATCACCTAACCATGGGGTGCTAAATAGATTTTTTCCTTTCAATGGGGCGACAATGTCTTGATGTGAGTCTGAATGAGGATCCCAAAACTTGAGACTGTAGTTGGTATTGCCAAGATAGATCCCAGTACAATTGTAATCGTTTATGGAAAATAAAATTTCTGAAAAGCCATCAGCATTCCTGTCCACAGAAAGGGCTGTTGAGAATCCGCCACAACCAAGAGAATCGGCATGCATCAATTCGCCAGTTTTACCATCAACAATGTGCTGCACTGCACCAGTGTATTTGGGCCATTTGCCAAAAGAAAAGTGCGTGAAAAAATCAGGAACATCATCCTCATTGACAAAAGCGGGAGTGGGGCTTGCGTAGATTTCGGCTCCACTGACTTCATGCGTCCATAGCTCTGAGTGGTCATTCCCATTAAGGGCAATCATCTCTCCGCCGTGCCAATTAGCTATAATATCGGCTATCTCATCGTCTGTTATGTCAGTGATGGTTGGAGGAGACATAAATCCATGATCTTCTTTACATATGAGAGCTTTTGCATTGTTCAGATCGCCATCTATGATATCATTGAGTGTTGCCATGTACAAGCAGCCCCCGATGGTTTCACCTCCAGTACCAAAAATCACCTCCTTGCTGTCATTCAAAAATAGGGGAGACATGTATGTTTCTTTGCCATCAGGCATTTCTGCTGCGTGTAATATTTTACCGTTGGTGCTGTCAAGAATGGCCAGAACACCTGGAAACCTATTGTTGCTGGAATATGGATGTGCCGTAAAATTACCTCCATTTGAAATGAGTATTTCTTGGATTCCATCACCGTTTATGTCTGTTATAACTTGGGGCGTGTAAAAATTAAACCGGACATATCCGACAGCATTCAGATCATTACTTTGAATGGCATACCGCCACAGGACTTCTCCTGATTTGCCATTTATTGCAACCAACTGAGCTCCTCTCCCTCCGATGACAACATCGTGAATGTCATCATCGGTCAATTGTATGAATACAGGAGAACCTACTATTTGATCTTCAGCACCTACTGCCCAGAGGACTTCTCCGTTTTTACCATTGATGGCAATAACACTCGTATCTGAGGAATCGAATTCATTTAAACCTGCACCGATGACACAATCTAATATGCCATCTTCATTTAGGTCGATGCATTTTGGAGAAGAACTACTCCCTACTGCTTGAAAGCGTTTTGTCCAAGTAATGCTGGAATCGTCTTGCTGGCAGGAAGCAACGAATACACTTGTGATGAGAAAAAACCAATACAATTTTAATGGCATAGATGACGAAGTTAGTTAATCGCTGTATCATCCGTATTGTTGTGCAGAAATAAAAAGGCGATCCAACACACATTGAATCGCCTTTGTTTTTGGAGTAGATTATTTCTTACTGATTAACAGCAGTTTTGCTAAAGATCCCGGGATCTGATGGTGCATTTGCATTCGAATTCAATTCATCATCTGAGTATGGCATGCGCTCCGGATGTTGCGTCGCCGATGTTGTATTGAAAGGAAAAGGAACACCTAGACTAGGTTCAGAAGATCTTAATCGTCTTGCATCATCGAAAGGCAAAAATTGCCCAAATCCTGATACATATCTTTCTTCTATGATTTCTCTTAGTAACGCTTGATCGGGAGAAATACCGTCAAGATTTTCGATACCACCGGCTTCAAAATCTGCAGCATCATAAGGCTCATAACTTAATGGCATATCACTAAAATTATCGTTTAGTCGACCGCCAGATGCTAACCAAGCTCTGTATTCATTGAGGTGTTGAAGACCTCTTTCAAAACCAACTGATCTTGCACCAGCTTCTGCCAATGTCAGATGGTTCTCTTCGAAGCTTACTATGTTCATCGGTTCGAATTGCTCGATGATGCCAAGATTTGATGCGCCATCTGCGGCAACAACAAAGCTGTATTGACCCCTGGCAGTTTCGTCTGTTTTGGCATTACCGCGATACACATCACTTGATGGATCAAGGAGCGCTGACAGATAACTGTCTTGACTGCCTATGTCACCACCTCTGGCTCCTTCTAAGATTTCCCAAAAAAGATTCTTATCTCCAGAGGCAACTGAGGCATCTCCTCTCGGTATGTGTTGAGCATTATCATCCGCGTTGCTGATACCAAGTTGAGCCGCAGCATATGCCCCCGTATAATCCTTCATGATTGTAAGGTATCTTGATTTCAGTGTATTTGCAGCAGCTTCCCATTTGTCTGCATCGCCATTGAAATAAATATCCTCTGTCAATGTTCGACTGTTCGCATTACCAAAATTGCCAATGGCATCATCAAGTAAATCGACAGCAGCATCTAATACTGATACTTGATTATCAAACGATGGATCATCAACATCTTCCGAATTGATTTGTGAATAAGGCACATCACCGCAAAGACTCGCTATGGTACCTATCGCCATCGCTTCTATTGTTTTGGAAATGCCTTGCATCAATTGATCTTCTGGCAATTGATTTCTGATGTGTCTCACATTTGGAACGACTCCGATGTATACACGACTCCAGGTACCAACAGATTCTGCTGTGGACAATGAGTATCCGTAGATATTGGCATACAAGGAACTGAGACCTGTGAGTTGACCAGTGTACAGTCCTGAAATTCGATTCAGGTGGCCGAGTTGAGCAGACGAATTTGCAAGCATAGCACCAGTCAAAAAGAATTGTGCGTCTACATCTTCAACCGTAATGTTGTTTGGATTTTCATTAATGCCTTCTACGATATTTTGACAAGAAGTAGCATAAAGCACAAACCCAGCAACCAATATATATTGATATAAATTTTTCATAGTTATACGTTTTTGGTGATTAATAATTAATAGCAATGGAGAATACATAAGAAGCAGTACTCGGATTAGTGAAATAGTCTAATCCAATTGCATTACTAACACCAGTCTGGTTTATTTCTGGATCTATGCCAGGAATCTCATCCAATAAAAATAGATTTCGACCCGCTGCCATAAATGTAATTGAACCAAGTTTTGTGCGCTTCAGAAAATCACCAGAATTCAATGTATAACCGATAGATAATTCTCTTAGTCTTGTAAACGTCCGATCAAAAATAGAGAAGTTATATGCCTGGTTATCACCAAATCCCCCACCTATTCCTGTTCGATACCAAGTTTCATCTAACAATACCGGACCTCCGCCAAAGTCTTGAATGTTACCACGAACAACGGTACCTGCTGGGATGACATCACCTGCAAAATTGACCAGATCTTGCGTTAACGTTTCTCTGTTGGCAGTGACTGCTGTCGTACCAAATCTGTTTAATACGTGGAGAGTCCTTGGAGAAAATTCTCCGCCTTGAGAATGTTCTAACAATACATTAAAAATGAAACCTTTGTAATCTGATCTGATGCCAAGACCTGTTCTCCAATCTGGATTAGGATCACCTAAGATGATTGGACTTGTCGTTGTTTGAGGGAAACCGTCTTCATTTAGGATGAAGCTTCCATCAGCATTGGTTTGTGATCCAGTACCATACAACACACCTAGTGGATGTCCGACTATAGCTCTTGAACTGACAGACGCTCCAGATAAATCAATTGTCTCTGTTCCAGCTAAATTGGTGACTCTATTTCTATTCATACTCCAATTACCAAAAGCACTTACTGTCCAATCATTATTGCTGAGTATGTTGTATTCGAAATCCATTTCAAATCCCTTATTCTCCATGTTTGCCGCATTGGCTGCTTGTGTATCAAATCCAAATGATGGAGTTAAATCTGTATTTATGATGATACCCTCGATATCATTTTGGTAATACGTCAGTCCCAAAGAAAGCTTATCATTGAAGAATCTCAAGTCTGTGCCTATTTCCCATTCTGTTTTAATTTCTGGTAGGAGACCTGGATTACCTCTGTCGTCATCTAGTCGGAATCCTCCACCAAAAAGTGCCACATCTAATGGATCACTGTAGGTAGAGTAAGAGAATCCGCCTTCAGCAAAAGTTTGTGCTACGTGCGCAGGAGGAGCAATGCCTACTTGCCCCCATGATGCACGGAGTTTACCAAAATTGATGGGTCCCAATGAGGTATTGTCATTGATGAATTGATAAGCGACATCGGCTGCAGGATAAAAGAAGTTTTCACCGTATGTTGAAGCGGCTTCTAGTGTTCCTGATAGATTGACAAATAAATTGTCATTAATGTTGAATGCAAATGTAGCATAACCTCTATTGCTTCGAAGGTTTGTTTTGCTGTTACCTATCGTACTGCTTTCTGCAGCTGTATTGAGGTCTGTAGTTTCCTTTCTTACATTAACTAAGAAACCTGTGATTTGAGAACTATTTGAGCGCAATCGACGATCATTGATGTTCCATCCAACAGTAGAGATAAGACCGATATTATTTGAAATGTCAGTACTCACTCTTGCAATGGCATCGAAGTTAAGTTCGGTACGACCTAAGAGATCTTCTGCGAAGATTCCATTTTGACGGCTGCCAGCAGAACCAACTGGGAAGAAATAACTTCGGTTGTCAGAATAGGTATCAATACCACCTCTTAAAGTTAGATTTAAGAAATTAGTCGGGGTGATGTCCATTTCCCCTGACATGATGTACCGGTTAACTGTACTTTCTGCTACCTGTTCAAAAGCTGTCCACAGAGGATTGTTGTAGATAGGATTTGTGTTATTTCCAAGATATCGTCTGTAGGCTCGTTGTCTGTTATTGAACACATCTCCATTGTCATTGATGTATGTACCAATGTAATCACTTTGATCAAAATCTGGTGGTGTTCTTAATAGTCCCAATAATAATCCTGCAGTGTTACTCGATTGTTGGATTCTATTTGATTTGGTATTAGTAAAACTGGTTTTAGATGATAATTTTAACCAATCTGTAAATCGAAAAGAATTATTTAATCTGGCATTTGTACGATCGTAATCACTTCCTCTTATGATGCCTTCTTGATCTAAACGTCCAAGGCTGAAGAAATAGGTAGAATTATCATTTCCACCACTCACACTAAAATCATGTTGTAAAAATCCACCAGTCTGGAATACGCCATCCCAGTTTGAATCCAGAAATGTTTCAGTAGAATTTTTAGCATCAATTGGAAAGTAAACTGTACCATCTTCTGCTATAAATCTTTCTCCTGATTCGTCAACAACATCAGCTCCTCCTGATCGATCTGGAATGTAATCACCCCAAGCTTCTGCCCGAGTTGGACTATATACACCTCCACGACCTTGTCCCCAAGTGTCCTGTAATTCGTATCGTTGATTTACTCGATCAAACGAAGTAGTTGCTTTGTACGAAATCTTCGGTTTGCCAGATTGTCCTGCCTTCGTAGTGATGACGACCACCCCGTTTGATGCTCTCGATCCCCATATTGCAGCAGCAGATGCGCCTTTCAATACTTGTATGGATTCGATGTCGCTAGGGTTTATATCATTCAATCTTGATTGCTGTGATGTACCACCAGTACGACCTCCAGTCGCATTGTTACCACCACCGTACTGAGTGTTGTTTGATACAGGTATGCCGTCCAAGATGATCAGTGGGTTTGAAGAACCGGAGAGACTATTAGCTCCTCTTATTCTAATTGTTGACCCAGCACCAGGATCACCATTCGATCTGGATATCTGGACATTGGATGCTTTGGCTCCTAGCGAATTGAGCAGAGTGGATTCCCCGGATCTTGCAATGTCAGCTGTAGAAATGACTGATGCTGTCGAACCTATTTCATCCTTGTTTACACTAAAACCCAAGGCTGTCACGACAACTTCGTCTAGCAATTGAGAATCCTCTATAAGGGTCACACTATAATTGGTAGTGGACTGTACATCTAATTTCTGGCTTTTCATTCCAGTATAACTGTACACGAGATTCGCATCTTCACTTACAGTCAGTTGGTAGCTTCCATCTAGATCGGTAATGGTTCCGTTTACTGTCCCTTCTTCCATAATGTTGACTCCTATAAGGGGTTCTCCATTAGGGTCTGTAATCGTACCTGTGATCGTTTTCTGTGTGTATGCAGAACTGACGACTAAGCAGCAAAAGCCCAGTAGTGTTAATAGTTTTTTCATGTGCATTTGTTTGAAGTGTTAGATAGTTGGGTATGCACTAAGTCCTAAGATAATCAACAGACAATAGAAAACAAAAGGGAACCTTAATAAATAACAATATATGTTTTAACAATTAAGTGATAATTGATAGATGATATTGCGATATTATTGAATAGTGAAATAATATTTATTCAGTATTATGAGATCATATATAATGCCTTATCAAGCTAGATTACTTGAATTTGGATAGCTCTTCTTATTTTGGGGCAAAGTGATTCAATGAAAAAGTTGTTGCTCTATGTCTTGATAGGTTTTTTGTTGCTGTTCATTCTCTTTATACTGCTTCCTTCTCCTATTGATCCCGTTAGCTGGGAACCACCAATGGATAAGGGTTTTACTGGTGAATTTGCTGCAAATGAAAAGTTAGATAACATGTCCTTTCTCATAGACGATACTTGTGTTGGTTGTGAAGATTTGGCTTTCGACACGACTGCAAATTTGGTTTATTCTGGAGAATCAGATGGGGATATTGTTCGGATTGATCTCCAATCGAAACAGACTGAGGTCATTGCTAATACTGGAGGTCGGCCTCTGGGTATGCAAATGCATCCTAATGGTAATTTGATTATTGCTGATGGCGTCAAAGGTTTGTTATCGCTAGACTTAAGGTCGAATGTGATTTCACTCTTGACTAAGTCATATCAAAACGAAGAACTAACATTTGTGGATGATTTAGATATTGATACGTCTGGTGTGATTTATTTTTCTGATGCTTCGGCAAAATATGGCTACAATGAAGTCATGGAAGACATTATGGAACACAGGCCGCATGGTGCATTATATGCCTACGATCTTCCTACAAATGAAACAACATTATTGCTGGATGACTTATATTTTGCAAACGGTGTTGCTCTGGCAGAAGACGAATCATTTATTTTTATTAATGAAACTGGAAATGTCAGCATTTCAAAATATTGGCTAAAAGGCCCAAAGGCAGGTACACGTGAAGTTGTTAATAATAATTTACCAGGTTATCCAGACAACATTACAACAGGTTCCAACGGAATATTTTGGTTGACCTTAGTCTCACCAAGACAACAATCTGCAGAAGATTTAATGACTAAACCATTTTTGAGAAAATTAATTATGAAATTACCAAGATCATTTCATCCTGCACCTGTCCATTATGCATGTGTCGTTGGACTGGATCAAAATGGTACAGTAAAACATAATTACCAAAGTTCGCACCCTAAATTTGTGGAGATTACGAGTGTGACAGAACACGATGGACATATTTATTTTGGTTCATTGGTGGATACGGGGATAGCATATTATGCTATAAAGTAGTGTTGGTCCTGCCTGCAGGCACTTCATAGTTATGAGTTTCTGTTGTCGCAAGAGACAAACTCGGGATTGCGCATTTTATGTTATCAACACTTCCCTCACGGTATCCAGGATTTAACACTAAACGCTTTTATTGCCAATGCAAAATATCGTAGTTTGTTAGCATAAAATAGAAGAAGATGCTCAAATGGATTTTAATACTCGGATGTGTTGTCATTGGGATGACGATGACTCAAGCGCAAACATTCGATCCGTCTCAATTTGAAGGTATGGCACCTAGGAATATCGGTCCCGCTGGTATGTCTGGAAGAATCACAGCCATCGATGTCAATTTGTCAAATCAGGATATCATCTACGCTGGTGCAGCTTCTGGTGGCGTATGGAAATCTATCAATGGCGGTATCGAATGGAAGCCCATTTTTGATGATCAACCAATCCAATCTGTTGGGGCAATAGAAATCAATCAAGCCAATCCTTCAGAAATATGGGTGGGAACTGGTGAAGGCAACCCTAGAAATTCCCACAATAGTGGAGCAGGTATTTTTAAATCTGTTGATGGTGGTAAAAACTGGACGGCAAAAGGTCTTGAAAAAACGAAATTAATCCATCGGGTTATCGTCAAAGCAGATGAAAGCAATACCATTTTTGTAGGCGCGCTGGGTTCGGCCTGGGGAGATAGCCCAGACCGCGGTGTCTATAAATCTACCGATGGTGGCAACAGTTGGAAAAAAGTCTTGTATGTAGATGAACGAACTGGTGTTGCCGAATTGATTGCAGACCCCAATAATCCCAATAAATTATTTGCAGCGATGTGGGATTTTAGACGGACACCATGGGGCTTCACCTCAGGTGGAAAGGGTTCAGGTTTGTACGTCTCGCATGACGCTGGTGAAAACTGGACCAAACGCACAGAAGAAGATGGACTGCCAAAGGGTAATTTGGGTCGAATGGGTCTTGCGATGTCGGCTGCAAACTCCAATGTGGTCTATGCACTGATCGAAGCAAAAGAAAATGCGTTGTATAAATCAATGGACGGTGGCGTCAGCTGGAAGAAGCATTCCACTCATGAAAATATTGGTAATCGACCATTCTATTATTATGAGATACATGCTGATCCTAGCAATGAAAATATTGTGTACAGCTTATGGTCCTATGTGTCAAAAAGTACAGATGGAGGGCGCACGTTTACAGTAATTGCAGACTACGGCAATGCAGTTCATCCTGACCATCATGCCTTTTGGATTTCGCCCGATAACCCTGATTTTGTATTGGATGGTAATGATGGTGGTATGAATATTTCTCGTGATGGCGGTGAGACTTGGCGTTTTGTAGAAAATCTACCTGTTGGCCAATTTTATCACGTCAGTGTAGATAACGATTTCCCTTATAATGTCTACGGTGGCATGCAGGACAATGGCTCATGGGCTGGTCCAGGCTTTGTCTTGAAGTCCGGTGGAATCCGCAATTCTGATTGGCAAGAGGTGATGTTTGGTGATGGCTTTGATGTAAGTCCATTGCCTAATGACAATCGTTACGGCTATGCAATGTCACAAGGTGGTAACCTTGGAAGATATGATCGGTTGACGGGGAGGAGTGAATTTTTAAAGCCCACTCATCCAGACGGAGAGCCACTTCGTTTTCATTGGAATGCTGCTTTGGCACAAGACCCTTTTGAAGATTGTAGTCTTTATTACGGAAGTCAATATGTACACTACAGTCGAGACTGTGGCTTGTCTTGGGACGTCATCTCTCCAGACCTAACGACTAATGATACATTGAAGCAAAAACAACTCACTAGTTGCGGATTGACCTATGATGTCACTGGCGCTGAAAATCATACAACAATTATTGCCATAGCACCAAGTCCAATAGATAAAGATTTTGTGTGGGTAGGAACAGATGATGGGAATTTGCAACTCACTAAAGATGGTGGTAAAACTTGGACAAATGTAAACGCTCGATTGCCAGGTGCGCCAAGACATGCATGGATTCCTCAAATAGAAGTGTCGAGTTATGACGCTGCTGAAGCCTTTGTGGTGGTTAATAATTTCCGTCAAAATGATTGGTCAGCCTACACGTATCACACGACTAACTATGGAGCGACTTGGACGAGAATTGCTGATGACAGACAAATAAAAGGCTTTGTCAATGCGATTACGCAGGACCCTGTCGAACCAAATTTATTGTTTTTGGGTACAGATGTGGGTTTGTATGTGTCATTGGATAAAGGCCGCAATTGGACTCACTGGATGGAAGGATTTCCAGCAGTACAAATTAGAGACATGAAGATTCAACCAGACATGAATGATTTGGTGATAGGTACCTTTGGTCGTTCATTTTGGGTGATGGATGATATACGCCCTTTGCGGGAAATGGCAGCAGATCGGTCAATACTCAATAAAGAATTCGCCGTGTTTAATGGACCAGTTGCATACCTAACTTCGCGCAGATCATATGATGGTATTCGCTTTTCAGCGCAAGGCATGTTTACTGGTGAAAATAAAAACTATGGTGCTCAATTTTCTATTTGGAATAATTTGAAAGAAAAGGAGAAATCAACGAACGATAATAAAGAAGAGAAGAAAGATAAAGCTGGTTCAAAGAAAAAAGACGATGATAAGGTCCATATGTTTATCTTAAATGAAGTTGGTGACACCATTAGTCGATCATCCAAAAAAATTGAGAAAAAAGGATTGGTCAACATGAACTGGCGATTAACTGAAGAAGGGACATTCTTTCCAAGTCGAGAATTGAGAGAAGAAGATGATCGCCCTTCGTCGAATGTTCAAGTATTGCCCGGAAGTTATAAAGCCATATTTACATATAATGGTCATAGCGATTCGACAATGGTGGAAGTGAAAATGGACCCAAGAGTTGAGGTGTCAGAAACAGATGTTGAAATGAAAAAGATGGCGATCAAACAATTCAATACATCCGTTGGATCTGCAGCTGATGCTTTACAAGAAGTACAAAAAGCAAAGGCGTCTATTGAATTGGTGAAAAAGATGATGGTCAATCTACCTGATTCAACTCAAACAAAAATCAAGGATTTCAATAAAGATCATTTAAAAATGATAAAGGAATTGGAAGAAATATTCACGACGACAGAATCAGGAAAAGGTATTCAACGTGATCCGTCTAAATTAAATAATCAAATAGGACGTACTGGAAGATATTTGCGAAGTGCCTGGTCCCAACCTGGTGAGAATGCCAAACAAATGGTGGAACAAACGCACCGTAAAATTAAAGATGCTGTCGAAAAAATAAATACGTACCTCTCAGGAGATTGGCAGACATATGTCAACGAAATCTCCGCAATTGAATTTAATCCATTTAAGGAAATGAAAATTGTGGAAATGAAGGAGTAGCCTTTCACAGCAGAACTCTTTGTTATTCTGGGGTAATGCTGTTTATGAACCAGAAAGTATCGCCATCACCAATTCCTTATTCAAGGCCTGACCTTTTGCTTGACGTTTTATCTCTGAAAATGTAAATGTAAAGTCACAGCCCGTTTTCCAACGACTACAGCCATAGGCAGACTTTCCTTTTATTATTTTACCAGTACTGCATTTGGGACAAGCCATAGTTTCATTAGAATGTGTAGTTGGTTTTACTTTAGCCTGTTCTAAGACTAATTGAAACTGGTCATTAAATCGAAGTAAGCCATTGACTTTATTGCTGCCTTGTTTGAACCCTTTTAAGTTGACGGTAGATCCTTTGTCTAGCAATCGTATGTATTGATTTTCCGATATCTTTTTGCCCATAAATAAAAAGGGCAAGGTAAATCGACAGCCAGATTTCCATTGTGTACAACCAAATGCCGTTTTCCCTTTTATTAACGTTCCTTGCTGGCATTGTGGACAAAGCAGCTCTGTAAGCGATTTCTTTTTAGATGTTTTTTTCGATTTGTTTGATGATTTTGATTGCTGGTTAAAACCAGACTTCGACTTGGGTTTTGATTTGGTTTTAAATTTGGATTTTGAAAATCTATCTGGCAAATGTGACACATCAATTTTTGAGGTAGCCTTAGACAGTCGCACCTCAGTGACAAGCGCCTCAGTCATGTCTTTCATCTCTTGGATAAAGGTAGCTGGGTTGTATTCATTCTGCTCGATCATTCTCAATTTCTTTTCCCATTGTCCGGTCAATTCTGCTGATGTTAGTAAGGGATTTTCTATGGTATCAATCAACTGAATACCCAAATCGGTAGGCATGATTAATTTGCGTTTGCGATAGCAGTATTTTCGCTTGAATAATGTTTCGATAATGTTTGCTCGAGTAGATGGTCTGCCGATGCCATTTTCTTTCATCAAATCTCTCAACTCTTCATTGTCGACAGTTTTGCCAGCTGTTTCCATAGCACGGAGTAAGGTCGCTTCAGTATAGTATTTGGGTGGCTGGGTTTTCTTTTCAACAAGACTTGGTTTGTGTGGACCAGACTCTCCTTTTTTGAAAGCTGGTAAAATGGTTTCCTCTTCCTTTTTATTGTCGTCAGAGTTTGCAGAAGTTGCTGTTTTAGGATAAAGTACCTTCCAGCCAGGGTTGACAATTTCTTTTCCTGTAGCTTTAAAACGTAGCCCATCAGATTCTCCGATTACGGTGGTATTGTTGACATCGCATTCGGGATAAAAATTGGCTATAAAACGCCTGCAGATGGCATCATATACTTTTTGCTGATCGTTAGGCACAGTTGCTTGCACACCTGTGGGTATAATGGCATGGTGATCCGTTACTTTTTTATCATTGAAAACACGCTTAGATTTTTTAATGGGCTTGGACATTAGAGGCTGAGTGTATTGTTGGTAGTTTTTCAGTTTGCCGAGAATACCTTTAATCTTGGGATAGACATCATTGGGTAAAAAGCTTGTGTCGACACGTGGATAGCTGACAAGTTTTTGCTCATATAATTTTTGCACCAATTTTAATGTCATATCAGCCGAGTATCCAAAACGCTTATTGCAATGCACCTGTAATCCTGTGAGATCAAATAATTTGGGCGCATATTCTTTCCCTTTCTTTTTTGTGAAGGAGACAATTGTAAAAGGCTTATCTCTAATCCGTTCTAATAAAGTCTGACCTGCTTCGACTTTTTGAAAGCGGCCTTTCTCGTATTTAAATAAAACATCCTTGTACGTAGTGTGTAATTCCCAAAACGGAGTCGATACAAAATTGATGATCTCTTTGTGACGAGCGACAAGCATTGCGAGGGTAGGCGTCTGTACTCTGCCTATCGATAGGACCTGCTTGCCACCACCATATTTTAAGGTGTAGAGCCGCGTTGCATTCATCCCCAATAACCAATCGCCAATGGCTCGTGCACTGCCTGCAAAAAAGAGTGAGTCAAAATCACTAGCCGCTTTCAAACGTTGAAAACCTTCTTTCACAGCTTCTTTGGTCAAAGATGATATCCAAAGTCGTTGTACCTGTCCCGTATATTTAGCCTCTTTCAATACCCATCGTTGTATCAGCTCACCTTCTTGTCCAGCATCGCCACAATTAATCACCACCGATGCCTGTTTGAACAGTTTTTTAATGACTTTAAATTGTTTCTTGACGCCGCTATCATTCATCAATTTAGTCATGAACTTATCAGGAAGCATAGGCAAACTATCCAGATGCCAACGCTTCCAGTTTGGGCTATAATCATCCGGTGCGTACAACGTACAAAAGTGTCCGAAGGTCCAGGTGACTGCATAACCATTCCCTTCAAAGTAGCCATCTTTTCGACTAGATGCGCCAACGACTTGTGCTATTTCTCTGGCGACAGAAGGTTTCTCAGCGATACAAACTTTCACTTGTTCTTT
>CALLFA010000138.1 GCA_937997635.1 uncultured Saprospiraceae bacterium
GAACCTGGAGAATGGATCGAAGGGCGTGGATGGCATCAAGAAAAGTGGATTGAATCTCCAGGAGAAACAACCTATGGCTATCCTTCGCACGATAAACTAAGTGAGATATCTCCTGACAACCCAGTGATTCTAGGTCATGCAAGTGGCCACGGATTGTTTGCTAATGCAAAGGCTATGGAGATTGCTGGCCTTAGTGTAGAGACTCCAAATCCTGCTGGTGGTCGCATTGTTAGAGACAGTGATGGAGACGCCATTGGTGTTTTTGAAGAACGAGCAATGAGCATCATTAGAGAAGCACATCAAGAATATCTTGACGGACTCAGCCAAGACGAATTGCTGGCAAAATGGCATGAAGGAATAAAACTAGCAGAAGAAGAGTGCTTAAAAAAAGGCGTGACATCTTTTCAGGATGCTGGATCAAGTTTTGAAGAATGTCGTAGGTATGAATCACTTGCAAAAGATGGCGAGTTGGATCTACGGCTTTGGGTGATGGTGAGAACTGCAATTGACGATTTAAAAGAGAACATTACTAAACATAGAATGATTGACGTCGGGAATAAATTTTATACCTGTAGAGCAATTAAAACCTCTATAGATGGAGCTCTCGGTTCGTATGGCGCTTGGTTGTTACAAGGTTATTCTGACAAACAAGACTTTATCGGTCAAAACACAACCACTGTCGAAGATGTTAAAGAAATTTCTAAAATTGCTGCCGACAATAATATGCAGTACTGTGTCCACGCCATCGGAGATCGCGCCAATCGAGAAGTACTTGATGTTTTCTCAACTTTTGTTGATGCGGATAAAAATATGCGTTGGAGAATTGAACATGCACAGCATCTTCACCCAGATGATATTCCTAGATTCGGAGAGCTTGGAGTCATCCCTGCGATGCAAGGCATCCATTGCACATCAGACTCACCATTTGTCGTCAAGCGACTTGGAGCGAAAAGAGCTGAGGAAGGTGCTTACGCTTGGCGATCCCTTATGGATTCTGGTGCAATCATTGCTAATGGAACAGATGCCCCCGTCGAAGACGTCGATCCAATTCAATCTTATTATGCGTCAGTGACTAGACAACGAGCAGACAATAAGTTCATCTTTTATCCGATGCAAAAAATGAGTCGCTTAGAAGCCTTGAAGTCATACACCATTAATAATGCCTATGCAGCATTTGAGGAAGATTATAAAGGTACGCTTGAAAAAGGTAAAGTGGCTGATATCGTCATCCTATCTGAAAACTTAATGACCTGCTCTGATGATGAGATACTTGATACGAAAATCCTGTACACTATTGTAAATGGAGAGATAAAACATGAAGGTTAAACGAATATTCGTGGCAGTGCTAGAAAATAATGATAGGGTGTTTATTAATATATGGGTAAAAAAAGGCGGTGTAAGGGCATTCGGGCGAACACCTCTTACACCATGCTCTACACCTTAAAAGAGCATTTAACTTGGGATATCTAATTATTCATTAGATACACGGGACACTTAATTTAATCAGTTGCTGCTAACAGACAGAAGTTAGAGCAAAAGTAATATATAATTCTATATATATTGTTGATTTTGCTCAAAATTTTAATCACGGACAAATAATAGGTGCATTTATTGAGTTTCATTGAATCTCTCCAGATGTAAAACCAAATTCGTTAACATTTTGATCCCGAATACCTGCTTATAGCGAATATTATTCTTTCTTTGCATACTGTCGGATTCATCCACCATCAATCTGAAGTCTTTCATTGGTAAATCATCAAATGGCAATAAACCCTATACGCATTGCACTTCCCGAGATCTTAAACATGCAGACCGTAAACTGTTGGCTTATCAAAGAACCTGTACCAACGTTGATTGACAGTGGTGAACTAACAGAGGAAAGCTGGAAATCGTTGAATCAACAAATAGAGGAAAACGGTGTATCTGTAGGTGACATTGAACGAGTAATCATTACCCACGCTCATGTTGATCACATGGGTATGGCCAATAGAATTGTCGAAAACAGCAACGCAAAAGTCTGGTTATCAGAGTATGCTTACCAATGGGGCTATGATGTTAATCAGCTGTGGACACAACGAAGTACTTTAATCAAGAATACATTTGCCCAATATATAAACTCCGATTCTCCAGTAGGACAATTGTTTGGACAAACAAAATCATTCTTCTCTGGTATGTTGAATATGTGGGAGCCAATTCCCAAAGAATCTATAGTCGCTTTTGACTCTGAATCAGGTATAGATATTGGCGGAGAACAATGGGACGTTATTTATGCACCTGGCCACTCTTCTACACAGACAGTGTTTTTTCACAAAGAAAGCAGGCATATGTTTTCAGCAGACATGCTTCTCAAGTTAGCACCAACTCCAGTCATAGAAATGGATCCCGATGATCCTACAACAAGACAAAAAGGCTTACCTACCTTAATTCAGTCATTTGATAAGATGAGAAAGCTAAACATTCAAAAAGCTTACCCTGGTCATTATGAAGCTTTAGACAACGTTAATGCTTTGATCGACAACCAATTGAATCGCATCGAAAACCGATTGGAAGAGACATACCAATTGATAAAGTCAGGGAGTAAGACCTATGATGATTTATATGGGACTGTATATGCCAATAGGCTCAGTTTTCCAGCCACAGTCATGATGATTGGTTATTTGGATGAATTGGAAGAAAGAGGTCTCATCAAAAAAGAGATGACATCAGAGGGAATCTATTCATTCAGAACGGATTGATGTCTCAATTTCGTTCACCTCTTTTACAGTATAAAAGACTCAATCAAAGTTTTTCTCATCAATACATAGAACTTATCACATATATCTAGTAAAAGCACGTACATTTGCACCTTAAAATTTGAAGATATGATTAGTGTTCGCAATCTCAGCGTTCAATTTGGCAAACGAGTTTTATTTGATGAAGTAAACGTAGATTTTACTCAAGGCAATTGTTATGGCATCATTGGTGCCAATGGTGCAGGTAAGTCAACATTCATGAAGATAATGAGTGGACAAGACGATCCCACTGGTGGACACATAGAAATTGAGCCAGGCAACAGAATGGCTGTTCTAGCACAAAATCACTTCGAATTTGAAGAGTACCAAGTACTTGAAACAGTCATCATGGGGCATAAGGAAATGTACGATATCATGAAAGAAAAAAATGATATCTATATGAATCCAGATGCAACTGAAGCCGAAGGTCTAAAAGCAGCCGAACTAGAAAACCAATTCGGTGAAATGGGCGGTTGGGAAGCAGATTCAAATGCAGGCGAATTGTTGTCCAATATGGGCATCCCTGTGGATGCTCACTACAAGACCATGAAAGAGCTAAACGCTCAACAAAAAGTAAAGGTCTTATTGGCTCAAGCATTATTTGGAAATCCAGATTTACTATTGCTAGATGAGCCTACGAATGATCTTGATGCACGAACGGTCACTTGGTTGGCGGACTTTTTGGCTGATTATAAAAACACCGTTATCGTTGTATCTCACGACAGATATTTTCTGGATATGGTTTGTACCCACGTGGTGGATATCGACTTCGGTCAAATTAGAATCTACTCAGGTAACTACACTTTTTGGTATGAATCAAGCCAATTACTCGCTCAGCAGATTGCCAATAAGAATAAAAAGACAGAGCAGAAACGTAAAGAAATGATGGAATTTATCCAACGCTTTGCTGCTAATGCTTCTAAGTCCAGACAAGCAACGAGTAGAAAAAAGGCATTAGACAAACTTAAATTAGAGGATATCCGTCCGTCAACTCGGAAATATCCATTCATCCATTTTCAGCCAGAAAGAGAAATAGGAGATCAGTTGCTCTTCGTTGATAATCTAAGTTATACCACACCTGAGGGAGAAATTCTTTTTGCAGACATTAATTTCAGATTAAACAATAATGACAAAATTGCTTTGATCGCAAGAGAGTCTACGGCAATTACTGCGTTTTATAAAATCCTCAATGGTGAATTAGAACCGACGGCTGGAAAAGTGGAATGGGGGCAGACAATTCAAAAAGCATATTTACCTACAGACAATGAGTCATTTTTTACTGCAGACCACGACATAGAATTAATGGACTGGTTACGTCAATTTTCTGAAAATAAGGACGAACAATTTATACGTGGTTTTCTAGGTAGAATGTTATTCTCAGGAGAAGAGGTATTTAAAAAATCAGGTGTATTATCTGGAGGTGAAAAAGTAAGGTGCATGTTGTCGCGTATGATGTTGGCACATCCAAATTTCTTATTGTTAGATGAACCCACCAATCACTTAGATTTAGAATCCATTACTGCATTAAATAATTCGCTTAAAGAATTCAAGGGTAGT
>CALLFA010000139.1 GCA_937997635.1 uncultured Saprospiraceae bacterium
TCCTTGCGGACCCACAGCACCAGTTGCACCAGTAGCTCCATCTTGACCAGCAGGACCTTGAGCACCAGTTGCGCCAGTAGCACCATCTTGGCCAGCAGGACCTTGTGGGCCAGTAGCGCCAGTTGCGCCATCTTGACCAGCAGGACCTTGTGGACCAGTAGCACCGGTTGCGCCCGTATCACCTTGAGGACCTTGCGGGCCTACAGCACCAGTTGCACCAGTAGCCCCATCCTGACCAGCAGGACCTTGAGCACCAGTTGCGCCTGTATCACCCTGTGGTCCCTGCGGACCTATAGCTCCAGTAGCACCCGTGGCGCCATCTTGACCAGCAGGACCTTGTGGACCAGTGGCTCCAGTAGCGCCTGTATCACCTTGGGGTCCTTGTGGACCAGTAGCCCCAGTAGCGCCCGTATCACCTTGAGGACCTTGCGGACCTACAGCACCAGTTGCACCAGTAGCACCATCTTGACCAGCAGGACCTTGAGCACCAGTAGCGCCTGTATCACCTTGCGGTCCTTGTGGACCAGTGGCTCCAGTTGCGCCTGTATCACCTTGTGGACCAGTTGCACCCGTATCACCTTGAGGACCTTGCGGACCTACAGCACCAGTTGCACCAGTAGCCCCATCCTGACCAGCAGGACCTTGCGGACCAGTAGCACCAGTTGCGCCCGTATCACCTTGCGGTCCTTGCGGCCCTACAGCACCAGTTGCGCCATCTTGACCAGCAGGACCTTGCGGACCAGTAGCACCAGTTGCGCCTGTATCACCTTGGGGTCCTTGTGGACCAGTAGCACCGGTTGCGCCCGTATCACCTTGAGGACCTTGCGGACCTACAGCACCAGTTGTACCAGTAGCCCCATCCTGACCAGCAGGACCTTGCGGACCAGTAGCACCAGTAGCACCTGTATCACCTTGAGGTCCTTGTGGACCTACAGCACCAGTTGCCCCAGTAGCTCCATCCTGACCAGCAGGACCTTGAGGACCAGTAGCACCAGTTGCGCCCGTATCACCTTGAGGACCTTGCGGACCTGCAGCACCAGTTGCACCGGTAGCTCCATCTTGACCAGCAGGACCTTGAGCACCAGTTGCTCCTGTATCGCCTTGCGGTCCTTGTGGACCAGTGGCTCCAGTTGCGCCTGTATCACCTTGTGGACCAGTTGCACCCGTATCACCTTGAGGACCTTGCGGCCCTACAGCACCAGTTGCTCCCGTAGCACCATCTTGACCAGCAGGACCTTGTGGACCAACAGCTCCAGTAGCACCCGTATCGCCTTGTGGACCAGTAGCACCGGTTGCTCCCGTAGCACCATCCTGACCAGCAGGGCCTTGAGCACCAGTTGCTCCAGTCGGGCCTGGATCACCTTGAGGCCCTTGAGCACCCGTTGCTCCTGTAGCCCCAGTAGCTCCTGTTGGACCTTGAGCACCAGCTATACCTTGAGCACCTTGAGGACCAGTAGCCCCAGTATCGCCTTGTGGACCTTGCGGACCAGGAGCTCCTTGTGAACCTGTAGCACCTTGCGGACCAGCAGGACCCGCGGGTCCTGCAACGCCATCTTTACCTTGAATACCAGCAGGACCTATTGGGCCTTGCGCACCTGGTGCGCCTTGTGCACCTTGTGGTCCAGCTGGACCCTGTATTCCTTGTGGACCTTCCGGTCCAGTTAGTCCTTCAATACATTCCCATATGGGCACCTCATCGGTCCCCTTATTAATTTCAAGACATTCAGTCTCTATATTAAATATGATAGCCCCTCTTAAAGGAGTTGGAATGGCATCCCTCTGAGCTGTTGTCATTCTTGGAGGAATAAAAGCGGATGTTGTTGACTCTAACTCTAGTATTGACCCGTCGTCAATAATTTCTTCATCTCCACCTATCTTAATTTGAGAATAACTAATCATAGATATACTCAGCATGAAGAAAAGAGACAGAGACAATTTCTGTAAACTTACGTTAATAAGACGTTGATGGATTAAACCATACTTCATCGTGCAAGGATTTAGTTAATGAATAAAATTCTTAGTTAATTAATAGATTCTGAATTCTAGTGCAGCAAGCAAGATCGGTTATAAGGAACTCGATCTACAGAGCCAAAATAGGAATTATTGTCGTACTTAATACCTTAAGAAGTTTTAAAAAACAGCTTATAAAAAATGATAAGATGTAGTCAATTGATTACTAGTTAATTAGAAACTGAAAAGCAATAATTAGTTTTGATCTATTTCTGCTATTGCGTTTAAGATTTGTTGACCGTGTTCTTTTGTTTTCACCTTGGTAATTATTTTTTGGATTTTACTGGATTCATCAATGATTAAGGTTGTCCTATATACACCAGTAATTTCTCTACCCATAAATTTTTTAGGTCCCCAAAGTCCAAAAGTTTGGATTACTTCTTTTTCTGGATCGGATAACAGAGAATACTGGAATTCATATTTTTCTTTAAATTTTCCATGTTTTTTCTCTGTATCTGGACTTATTCCATAGACTGTGTATCCTTTTTTCTGGATTTGTTTAAAGTTATCCCTTATGCTACAGGCTTCTTTAGTACAACCAGGTGAATCGTCTTTGGGGTAGAAAAAAAGAATATACTTCTGACCTTTAAGTGAATGCTTAGATACAATTTCTCCAAGTTCGTTTGTAGTTTCAAAATTTGGTATTTCATTACCTTCTGTTAGACTAGACATTTTCTTGCGTTTGCTTTATAACAAATCAGTATACCATTTGTTGAAGCAAAGAATTGAATTTTATTTAATTTCTATCTCAAAGTGTGAACAATTTTCATTTCCAGCAGCATCATTTAGAATAACAGAAACATTATTTAGTCCTTTAGATAAATAATTATCATTTGCAGAAACAATGACATCGTTCTTTAAATCATAGTTGAACAGACACCACTTGTTGTTAATAATCACATCAAAATCTAAGTATTGTTTCTTATTATCTGGTTTGTAATTATCAGTAATTTTGAATTTTATTGACTCATCGGTATTTGGTTTAGTGTTAAGTAGCAATACTGTGGGAGCGATTGAATCTACTTCTAAGCTTAGGTTTATCAATTTGTTTGTCTTGACTTGACAGGGACCAGTAGTTGGACAAGTTGACATGACGAGCTTCTCTCCTTTTTCATTTGTGTATGTCCAAGAGAGCTGATGCTTTCTTGGGATTTCTGGATTGTAACGAATGCTGATCTCATTTGAAAATGACACATCTTTTGGTTCGAGTATTAATGTTGGTGTATCATTTGTGGAGATTTCTTTAATGTAAATTCCTTGTTGCGTTACATGATCTTGCTTTGGAATGAAAATGTCAAAGTTATCTGTTTGTATAAGCGTATTTTCGGTAGAAGAGACAATATAATTTGGTTTGTACGTAGGACTAAGTGTGTTGGTAGGGGAATTTATTTTTACTATTTGGTAGGAAATGGACGTTTGATTGCCTTCATAATCAGAAAAGATGAGCGTGTAGTTATCTGATTGTCTTTTCTTGTGGAATGGACTCAGACCATTCTTGCTAAATGAAAAAGTATGAAGACGATCGAGATGAAAGAGGTAATTTACTTCATTGGATTCTAATTTTTTTCGGAAATCCAGTATATCGTAAATGTTGTTCGAATCTTTAAATTCCATGTCATCCATACAAATTCGTTGTATCAAAGAGTCGTTTTGCAACCATTCGATGGTGTAAATTCCATTTTTATTGGATGAGCCATTCATTTGGTCGAATAGGGCTACTGATAATTCGTAAACGTTATTCGGGTTTAGTTCAAGTGTGCCTACATCATATTGTTTGTTACTATTCGACTTAGATATCTTATTGAGCGTCAGTATTTTATTTTCTATTGGTAGCTTGTTGGAATCGTATTCTTTAAATTCTACGTATTTTATGGTAGGGGAGCGGGTGTCGGCAGGTTTAATCCCCATTAAAAATGGATTGATCAACTTGTCAGTGGCTGTTTCTCTAATTTCAAAATGCAAATGAGGGCCAAAAGATCTCCCCGTGTTGCCCATGATCGCAATAAATTCTCCTTGACTGACCTGAATGCTGTCTAAAAATAAAGTCATGTCAACAGTAAATGTGTTGTTGGCGTATTGATATTTCTTAATTAACGAATCAATCAGAGGATTGAATGCGTCTACATGTGCGTACACAGATGTATATCCTTCAGGATGGTCAATATATACAGAATTACCATATCCTCCAGGCTCAACTTTTAGTCGACTAATGATGCCTTTTTGAATAGCAAAGATGGTGTCTCCTGTTACTCCTTTTGAGGACTTAATGTCAATTCCGCCATGAAAGTGACCTGTGCGTAATTCGGCAAAACTACCTGATAAACGGATGGTATGTTTGACCGGGCTTTGGTATTTAGGGTATGCTTGACTGATCGACAATGACCAGCTAAATAATATGAATAGTATACTATATAAGTGCTTGATTATTATTTATTTAAAATGTTTTCAAACAGAATTTGTGCTTGTTGATTTGGGGATTTTCCTGCGTCCAGTAGGTCCCAAGTATTGTCGTTATTGATAGACTTTTTGTAGTACTGGACGATCATTTGTTCGACCAGCTTTTTGATGTATAGTTGAGTTTGTTCATCTCTTTTTAGCTCGTATGAATTATTATTTTTGATCATTCTAAAATAATTTTCAATATTAATATGAAATGACTCAATTCCCGTCTCTTTTAAGCTTGAGATTTGAGAAATTAGGTTTTCAAATTTTACAGCATTTTTATTAACGAGATGTAAAGCGGTAGATAAACTTTTGTATGCTTCAGAGAGCTTGATTTTAGTTACGCTGTCAGATTTGTGCAAAACAAATAAATCAGCCACTTCCATAATCCCTTTTTTGATTCCTTGAAGTTCATCCCCTGCATTTGGCAGTAGTAAAAGTACCAAACAATCAACGACGTTACTTACGGAAAATTCAGATTGACCTACACCGACAGTTTCAATAATAATTGTATCATAACCTGCAGATTCACAAAGGATTATAGACTCAAATGTCCGTTCTTGTATACCGCCCATTTTATTATTATTTGGACTAGGTCGGACAAAGGCGTTTGGGTTATTTGAAAGCCTATTCATTCTCGTTTTATCACCCAAAATACTTCCGCTGTGAATACTACTGCTTGGATCAGTGGCAAGAACGGCAACTTTATGTCCTATTCCTGTAAGGTAATACCCAAAATTGTCGATAAAGGTACTCTTACCAACTCCGGGAGAACCAGTTATACCTATTCTCTTTGAGTTAAGCCGATTTTGCCAACAAGCATTGAAAATATCGAATGACTTTTGTCTATCAGATGGGTGGTTACTTTCTACAATTGTCAAGCCTTTTGCAAGAGCAAATCGATTGCCTTTTTTTATGCCGTTTATAATTTCTTTTACTGTCAAAAAAAGATGGATTATTGGACAAATATACTCCGATTTGTCTCTTAAGCTTTTATTAACGTTCCTTAAAATGCATTCATTTCATTGGATTTATCTGTTAATATCATCGTGAATCTCTTAACACTTGCTAAAATATGGTTATGGTGAAGCTTTCATTCGCATTATGAACAAACATCATATAATTTGATAAAAAATAACGCTATGAGAATACCACTATTTATACTAAGTCTTTTCTTATTAGTCTCATGTCAAGAATACAATGACTATTTGGTTGAAATGGTAGGCATTTACGATGGTAGACTTGTTGGAGATAATCAAATATTTGATGTTGTTGTCTCGATAGATAATAGGGACGATGTACGAATAGAAGCCCCCTTTGACGGAGAAATTATTGATTTAGCGGTTGTGGATGTTGACTGTGTGGATTGTGAAATAAAAGAGCTCAATATTGAAGAGCAATATCTTGATGAAAATGTCTCGATTATAGGTAGCGGTTTTTATTCTTTTGGTACAATTCAACTTGATTACACAATGTACATTTTAGGCGACGCTTATGATTTTAGCTTAGTAGCTGTTAGATAAAAATAAAGGCCAGCATTGGTATTACTTTAACGTAAATTATTGACTTTCTCTCCTTTGCTGGCCCTGTTTTAAACTGAAATATATGAGATGATTTGTACAGTAGCGACGGTTTAATCTGTTAAATAGCGATCATATTACATTTTCCATAATAAATAGAACAGCTTTTACGACAACCATTTTCGTTCGAATACGTTATATTTGCGTCTCAATTTCTTTAATTTTTTTTAAAAGCCATTTAATGAGCGTAAGGCAAATTTACCTAGACAATAATTCTACTACTCCTGTTGACCCAAGAGTTGTTGATACCATGGTTCCTTATTTCTACGAAATTCCAGGGAATGCAGCATCTAGAAGTCATCCTTTTGGTTGGCAAGCAGAAGAAGCCGTTGATTATGGTCGGGAACAAATAGCAAATTTGATCGGAGCCGATAAGCGAGAAATTATATTTACATCTGGAGCAACGGAAGCGGATAACCTAGCCCTCAAAGGTGCTTTTGAAATGTACAGAAGAAAGGGCGATCATATCATTACGTTAGAAACAGAACACAAGGCAGTACTTGATACTTGTAAGAAGATTGAAAAGATGGGTGGGAATGTTACCTATCTAAAGGTAGAAAGAAATGGTCTTGTAGATCTGAATAAATTAAGAGCGGCTATTACGGATAAAACGATATTGATTTCAGTCATGTGGGCCAATAACGAAACTGGTGTCATCCAACCAATGAAAGAGATTGGTGATATATGCGCAGAGAAAGGCATCCTATTTATGAGTGATGCTACGCAGGCAGTAGGAAAAATCCCAGTAAACCCCAAAGAAGTCGGTGTTCACTTAATGGCATTTACATCACATAAGATGTATGGTCCTAAAGGTGTAGGTGCTCTATATGTGAATAGAAAAAACCCTAGGGTAAAAGTTACAGCTCAGTTAGATGGGGGTGGCCACGAAAGAGGTATGCGATCAGGAACACTCAATGTTCCAGGAATTGTTGGGTTTGGAAAAGCTGCGGAACTCGCTCAAAAAGAAATGCATGAAGATGCAGCTCGACTTTCTGTACTGAGAGATAAACTGCAGTCAGGCTTAATGAACAATCTTGAGGAAGTGTACATCAATGGATCTGAAGAGCATCGAATGCCGCATGTAACAAATATTTCATTCAAGCATGTTGAAGGCGAAGGGCTCATGATGACATTTAATCAAAATATAGCTGTATCTTCTGGTTCAGCCTGCACGTCGGCATCTTTGGAACCTTCTTATGTCCTTATGGCGTTAGGATTAGGAGATGATTTGGCACATTCTTCCATTAGATTTAGTCTAGGTAGATTCAATACAGAGGAGGATGTTGATTTTGCAGTAGAAGCTCTAACAAAGGGAGTAACACACATGAGGGACTTAAGTCCTATATGGGAAATGTACAAAGAAGGAGTAGATTTAGACGCTGTTGAATGGTCTGCTCATTAATAATTAATAAAAATTTAAAACAAAATACATGGCTTATTCAAAAAAAGTTTTAGATCATTTTCAGCATCCTAAAAATGTTGGCACTCTAGACAAGAGCAAACAAAATGTAGGAACTGGTCTCGTAGGTGCACCAGAATGTGGAGATGTAATGAGACTACAGATAGAAGTAGATGAAGAAAGTAACGTGATCAAAGATGCAAAATTCAAAACGTTTGGATGCGGATCTGCAATTGCGTCGTCTTCACTTGCTACTGAATGGTTAAAAGGTAAAAGCATCGACGAGGCTTTAGCTATCGACAATATGGATATCGTTGAAGAATTAGCTTTACCTCCGGTAAAAATACATTGCTCAGTTTTAGCTGAAGATGCAATTAAGAGTGCTATTTCAGATTACAAAAAGAAAAATAACATTCCAACAGAAGCTCAAGCTGTTGAAACACACTAGTGTATATGGTATTTGTAGCTGATAGCGCCAAAGATAAAATTTTAGAACTGTGGGAGAAAGAGAGTCTTTCTCCCCAGCATTTTGTACGAGTATCCGTTACTAGTGGTGGATGCTCTGGATTGAGTTATACCCTTGATTTTGATAATGAAGAAAGGGAGAATGATCAAGTTTTCGAAGATAATGGGGTTAAAGTAGTCACAGACTTAAGAAGCTTTCTTTATCTATGTAATACAACTTTAGAATTTAGTGGAGGGTTAAATGGAACAGGCTTTTCATTTAATAACCCAAATGCTAGCCGCACCTGCGGCTGTGGAGAGAGCTTTTCTGTGTAAGCCTCTCTTGTATACGGGCGAAAAGAATAGAAACGATTTTTTTTAAATGTGTTAATATTAAATCCAAACAGTTTTATATTTTAGAGGCTTATAGTTCAGATCTTGAACTAACACCTTATTAACTAAACAGTCTTCAAATGGGATCAAAAGTACCTGATAAGAGAGGAGAAGTGTGGCATCAAATAAAATTTAAAGGCACAACTAAAGGGAAAACATATTATATTTCTAATCTTGGTCGCACCAAGTCTGTTGACAAACTAAGCGGGAAAGAAAGTCTAATGAAAGCTACGATGTTAAAAACTGGCTTTCCTAAAATAACATATAGACTTAATGAAGGTTGTGAATCGGTATATCCACACAAAGTGATTGCAGAATACTTTATTCCAAAACCGTCAAATGATCACGAGCACGTCATCCATGTGGACATGAATAGAAGCAATAACCGAATGACGAACCTAAAGTGGGTGACCGAAGAAGAAAGGAAAGAGCATAACAAAAAACGAGCTAAAGTCTTTGGGTACAATAAGAAACAACACATCAGAGGAGTAGGTAATTACAAACTGACAGAGGGTAAAGTTGCCATAATCAAAAAGCAGCTAGAAACAGGAAAAACCAGACGCACAATGATCGCTAAAAGGTTTGGCATTACGCTTACTCAGATCAAACGAATCGAGAAAGGTGAGAACTGGTCACATGTAAAGGCTGCAAAATAATAAGTAGGTAGTTTCCTTTTCTATGAGCACAAATTCCAAAAATTAACATTCTAGCACAATTTTTGTACTCCTGTATTTGACTTATAGGAGATATAATAGAGCAGACATTTAACTCTATCTATCAAAATTTTGCTGATATTAATGCTCATATTTCCTATATTTAATTAGAAAAGATGTAGATAAGTGCTTGATTTTCTTGTACTTATGACATAATTCCGAGAGCATATGTATAGCAATATCATAATCAGGTACTTGTATAGGGGCTTTTTCTTTAATGCTTTGCTATTGCTCGGTTTTGGCGGCCAACTGCTAGCCCAAAGTAATGTTGATATTGATGGTCCAAACAACTTAGAGCTTAATTGTTTCAATTTAGATTTTACCATAGTAACAAGTTGGTTAAATGATTACACGGTTACGACAGACTGCTCTGGCAGTACACGAGTGATTAATGATTATGATGGAACTTTACCAGATATATGTGGCGAGCCAAAGTTTGTGAAGTGGATTGTTACTGATGAATGTGGCGGTATTGATTCGGCTGGAGCAGTAATTACGATAGATACAGATTTAGCGGAATTTGGATTTACCATATGTCCAACGCAAGTCTCTATTTTTAAAAGTCCAAATTGTGAGGATGAGATTGTTTTTCCCAGTCCATATGCTAGGAACTGTTTTGGAGAGATGGAAGTCAATCAAGTACCTAATTCTGCGGGTTCATTGTTTAGGTCTGGTGATGTTTTTCCTGAAGGAGATACAGAATTGATCTTTATAGCAAATGACGAATGTGACAACCTAGACAGCTGTCGTTTTAATATAATTGTGATTGAATCAACTGCCCTTATAAATCAATATTGCCCCATCGACGAAACTGTACGCATATGTTCTAATATTGAAGGATGCGGTTGGGATTCTAGTGAAGCGGATCATATAAGGGTAGGGACATCTGTTCTAGGCTGTGCTCCAATCGTAGAGATAAGTTATAGGATAACCCTTCCTACTGGTCAAGGGATCACATCTAGTTCACTCGATGATGACGATGGAGATGCTACGGGATTTACCTTTCCATTAGGTGAATCTCAACTGTGTTATATTATTGAAGATTCAGGAGGATCATCAGAATGCTGTTTTACCATTTTTGTAGAAGATTGTGACGCTCCAACGCTTATTTGTCCAAGTACTGCTAATTTTTCGTGTGATCAAGCAGTGAATCAAGATAATTTGATGGAATGGCTGAATTTGTCAATTGTGTCAGACAATTGTGACCTTAATCCTACTGTCAGATCAGTCGAATTAGATACAGTGGGAACTTGTGGAGCAGATGAACAAATTGAACTATTGGTAATTTCTTCAGATGGATCTGGTAATGAATCAGCCTGTATAGGACGGATTAATATTACAGATGAAGTTGGGCCTGAAATAATTGTTACACGCTTGCCTGATGAAATTATGGAGTGTCAAGGGATCGTTCGTAATCAAGAACTCTTTTTAGAATGGCTTGCAAGAGACGGAGGCTTTAACGAAACACACATTATGAACAACTGTGAATCTGACGTGACTTGGTCTTTTGATCCGTCATCAACTACATTCCAGACCTTGGAAGGAACATGTTCTCCCAATGTCGGATTTTATGATGTTGCGTTTACAGCAGTTGATCGTTGTGGAAATACGAGTAATACGGCAAGAGCTCGTCTCTTATTTGAGGATACCACACCACCAGAAGTTATTGTTCCTGATAGTTTGACCTTAGATTGTGATATTCCCAATCTGGAAGCAGCTATCGAAGACTTGTTGAGAGATGTTGTGGTTATAGACAGTTGTAGCGCATATAGTGCTCAATCAAGTGTTGATATTGAGTTCTTAGATTGTGTAGTAGGAGATAATTTGTTTGAAGTGGATATTTTGGCTTCAGATGCTTGTGGAAATGAAACACGGGTGATCGATACGATAAATCTTGTGAGTTTAGCTCGTTCGACGATACAAGCACCACCTGATCTTACCTTGAGATGTGGAGAGCCAATTGACTCGCTTATTCAACTTTGGCTTGAATCTTATACTGTAGATTTGAGATGTGATAGTTTTTCTGTGTTTAATAATTTTGACTCAGATCGATTTGATGTCTGTGGATTTTCTCAACAAGTCATTTGGGTATTGAGGGATACATGTGGGTCAACAAATACTGCGTCCAGTATACTAACCATTAACGACGACGATTTGGCACCAGTATTTCTGAATTGTCCAGCTAATGTCGTTTTGGATGTATCTAATCCGGATTGTACTGCAAATTTTTTATTTGATATCCCAATGGCAGAAGATTGTAACGGTGATGTGCAACTCAGGCAAGACCTGGATCCGAATGGAGAAATTTTGACAAGCGGTTCTGATTTTCCAATTGGTGTAACAGAATTGAGATTCATTGCGACAGATATTTGTGGCAATCAAGCAGAATGCGCATTCAATGTCACAGTTAGAAATGATCCTACTTGTTCTCTTGGAAGCCTTTCGATTTCTGGTAATGTTTCGAGCCCGATAGGCGTTCCACTAACCAATGTTTTATTAACGCTTAATGCGCCTTTGTCAGAATTTCCAGTCCAACAATTGAGTGACGATTCTGGAGATTTTAATTTTGATCCACTAAATGGGCGAATAGATTATTCATTGAGTTTAGACATTGATGATACAGTTGCTAATGGATTATCTACAGCAGATTTGGTCAGGATAAGAAACCACATTATTGGTATACAGTTGTTCGATACACAGGTCCAAGTTTTGGCTTCAGATGCCAATAACGATCAGGCTTTAAGTGCAGTAGATCTTGTTTTGTTGCAAAATGTGATTATAGGTTTTCAAGATACCTTACCAACCAATGAGATATGGAGATTTATTGATGAAAATGATTTAGTTAATACCACTTTACTTCCATGGCCTACATTAAATGTGTTTGAGTATCCTAATCTATTAAACTCAATTAATCAGGACATCGTCGCGTATAAAATTGGAGATGTTAACAATTCAGTGTCAATTAATAATTTGCTAGAATCTGAAAATAGATCAATATTATTTTTGGAGTATGAAGATAGAATATTGGCAAAAGGGGAGACGATAACTGTGGGTTTTACCACTAATTCTGACCTCAGTTATACTGGAATGCAACTAGAATTCGATTTGGTCAATATTTCTTTCAAAGAAGTAAACTCTAATTATTTTAATATTACAACGCAGAATGTATATTCTAAAAATGGAAAGTTGATTGTCAATGCCTTTGAACAAAAAGATACAAATGGAGACTTATTAGAAATTGAATTTGAGGTACTACATAACGGTAGATTAAGTGATTTTTTGAAATTGTCTAATAGTCAATTGACTCCAGAATTATATACAGGACTAAATGCTGATGAATACCTTGTAGCATTGACTCCAACAAGTCAACCCATAGAAACTTTAGTAATAGATGTATATCCCAATCCTGTTAAATCAGTACTAGAATTTGATGTGCGAATACCAATGACTGAACAAGCAAAGATTGAATTATTTAGTGTGACGGGAGAGAAAATATATAGTGAAGAAATTACTGGAAAAGGGGACAAGCAACATTTTCAAATAAATGAACCTTTGCAACCAGGTATTTATTTTTTAAATGCGACACACAAACAAAAATCAACGAGTACTAAAGTTGTTGTATTGTAGAAAGTGTTGTGTCATAACGTGATATCAGTTCACGCCAAAAATACTTTTTTACCCAGGAGTTGTCAAACGATAAATTTCCTTCTGTTAAAAGGTGCTTTACTTTTAAATATAAGTCTTCGTTATTTTCATAAAGGTGCATGTCTCTTTGTGCTGAAGGGATATGTTCGGGATATACAAGTCTGTTTGGTAATACAGGAAAAATACCATGTGCAATAGCCTCAAGGGTGCTAATGCCAAAGAATTCTTGAACGGACGTAACAGGAAGTATATCAGATTTATGCAACAGTTCTGTGTACTGATCTGCGCTCTTTGCGTATCCAAAATGAATAATATGCTTGTCTAGTTCTTCTTTGATTTTATCAAATACTTTTGGGTATTTACTGGTCGATTCCCCAGCTAGTATAAGATTAAATGGTATGTGTTCATCTGATAATTGTTTGATTAATTCGTAAAAAGCAGTTGGGTTTTTATCGTATTCCCACCGATGATTCCACAGAATTGTTTTTGTGGAATTGTAAGATTTTTTTGCTTCAACTTTCTCTATGTCTAGTCCAACATATAAAACAGTTGATTTATCGTTAATGGAATGTATAGTATCCGTGTTATTATAATCAGGAAATTGTTGTAAAAAAGATTGTAGAGAATCGATGAAATCCCTTTTGTGAAAATCAGAATTAAATATGACTGCATCCGATATAAGCGCAGAAGAATAGTTTATGAACGCATAATGATTGTCTCTTTTTAATTGAACATCTTGATCTGTTTCTGACCAGGGATAGGTTAATTGATTCTCATGAAAATAGATAGCAATTGGTGCGTGCGGATATTTAGCAGCAATCAGTGATTTAAAGATAGTCGCATCTACCATATCGGTAAGTAAAAACAAATCTGCGATAATGTTTGCTTCTATTATTTCCTTTGCTAAGGTTATGGCAGCACCATGCATTCGCCATTTCCAGTATCGTCCAGGCAGCGAAAATATATGCACATTGTGTTCGCTATATTTGGCAAGGTTTTCTGCCCATTTCTGATGTGAACCTGTCATAAATGGTTCTACTAATATGATTGTTTTTTTCTCCAGCTATTTTTTTGACTAAAAGTAACTAAGTATTGGGAGTTGATATCCAATTATTTTTTAAATGTGTATTTTGAATTACTTTTTCACCATTTAAGCTTAATCAAATGCCTATATTAAATCGCTTCAACCACTTTTTGTTATTGAATAGTTGTCTATGTACTTTTGCGATAGTGCTTTTGTTTTCATGTTCTACGTCTAAAACAGTCGTCGGTGATTTATCGAATGTTGAGGAATGGAAGCAGCTGTATAATGGGAAAAATTTATATGGTTGGGACATTAAATTTTCAGGTGAAATATTGAATGCCAATTATAAGAATACCTTTATACCTATGGATAGCTTCATCAGAGTTCAGTATAATGAGTATACCAGCTTTGACAATAAGTTTGCTCACATGTATTATTTCGAACCATATTCACATTATAAGTTGAAATTTGATTATCGATTTTTTGGCGAGCAAACACCTGGAGGAGCATCTTGGAATGTCAGGAACAGCGGTATCATGTTTCATTCCCAGTCTGCGAGCAGTAATGACTTTGATCAACATTTCCCTGTCTCCATAGAGTTGCAACTATTAGGAGGCTTGAGTGATGGAAAGGAAAGGCAAACTGGTAATATGTGCTCACCAGGGACTAATATTGTCATCAATGGTAAATTAGACGAAACACATTGCATACGCTCATCGTCGAAAACATATGATGGAGATGATTGGGTGTCTGCGGAGTTAATCGTTATGGGTAGCGATCAAGTGTATCACATTATAGAAGGAGATACAGTATTAAGCTATACCGATCCACAATTAGACGATCATTTTGTCAACCAAACAAAGGATGATTGGTCTGACTTTGGCGTATATACAAATAAATGGAAAAGCCAAAATGGAGTTTTACTTGAGTCAGGTTACATTGCCTTACAAGCTGAAAGCCACCCCATCGATTTTAAAGGATTGCGACTGTTGAATTTAAAAGGGTGTATGGATAAGAATGCTAAGAATTACAAGTCATATTTTATTGAGGAAGATAATTCGACTTGTATTTATAAATAGGACGCCTTGTTCTGTCGTTCGCGTTTTGAGTAATGTCTGAATTCATTGGATGAATTGTTACAGCTCTGATGAATGATTTTCGGATTCTCAAACGAGCGAGTTCACCAGCACCCGTACAGAAATTAGGAACGTCCAGAAATTAAAAAAGGGAACCCGTAAAACGAATTCCCTATCTTATTTACAACACTAAATTATTTAATTTACAACACGTAATTCAACCCTTCTGTTTAGTCTGCGGCCTTCCGCTGTGTTGTTATCTGCAATTGGAGAAGTTTCACCAAACCCAACTGACGATAATCTCGTTTGAGAAATGCCTTTGTCGACTAGGTATTTGACAACAGCTGCAGATCTTCGCTCAGATAAACGCTGATTCGAATCATCATTACCTACAGAGTCTGTATGTCCAGATATTCGGACATTGTATTCTGGGGTAGCTCTCATAATATCAGCGACTTCATTTAAGACAGCCTGAGATGATTGCTTTAATCTATTGGAGTTAGTCTCAAAACGAACATCATTCATAGCTCTGGAGAAAACTTCAAGTGTCTTAGCATCTACTTTTGGACATCCATTTGCATCAATGTTACCTCCTTTGGTTGGACATCTATCGTCCTTGTCAGCAATACCATCTTTATCTGTATCTGGGCATCCTCTGAGTGTACCAGCAACATTTGGACAAGAATCATCTTTATCTGCGATACCATCACCATCTGAATCTGGATTTGGGCAACCATCATTATCAGCAGGACCTGCTTCAGTTGGACATTTATCTTCTAGATCTACTATTCCATCGCCATCAGTATCTGGATTGGGACAGCCTCTGTTCGTTTTTAATCCTTTTTCGGTAGGACAATCATCATCCTTATCTGGAACACCATCTCTATCAGTATCTGGACAACCCGCCATGTTTCTTCTTCCTTTAGTATTCGGACAATCGTCATCAGAATCTTTGATTCCATCACCATCTGCATCCGGACATCCACTCATATCTGCCAAGCCTGCAATGTTTGGACAATTATCGTCTTTATCAAGTACTCCATCGCCATCGCTATCAGGACAACCCATGTTTTCAGATGTTCCCGCAGCATTTGGACAGTTGTCAGCACTGTCAACAATGCCGTCAGAATCTGAGTCAGGGCAACCGTTGAATAATTTAATGCCAAATGTGTTGGGGCACTCATCCTTCTTATCACTGATACCATCACCATCCGTATCTATAGCTTTACCTATTGGGAATCCTACAACAAGTCCAAGTGTTCCACCAAAATCATTATTATCAGGATCAGCAGAGTTAGAAATACCATCTAAAAGATCCGAACTTGTTGGTCTCAAACTGTATTCGACTCCGATACTTGTCAAATTGTCTTCAATAGGGTGGAAGTTAAGCCCAACACCAAGAGGAATAACGAGTCCTGTGTTTTGAGAACCTAATGCTCTGTCTTCATTGATGCTGTTTCTCAGCGTACTAATCGCGTTTTGAAAGTTTGGATTAGCGTCTGCGCTCAATAATCCAAGGCCTGCAAAGACGTAAGGAGTGAATTTTTTTTCTCTTCCAAGTACATGATATTCTAATTGAGCGGATAATTCAAAAGCATCTGTATTGAATGATATCCCTCTTGAAGAAATGTCCGGATTGTTTCTGTCGTCGCCAGAGTATTCTGCCAAAGAGGCATTTAAGCGAACACCTAAGGCGTCAGCAAAATATCGTCTGAGAAATAGACCACCAAAACCATCTCGGGTATCACCTAAGAAAGAAATTTCATTGTTTGTGACATCACCATGATATAGAGAATAGCCACCTTGTGCTCCGATTTCCCAATCTTGAGCACTTAACATTACGCTTACACATAGGAAGTAGAGTAAGAATGTATACCTTTTCATTTTGAAGTATTTGTTAGTTAATTAAATTACGAGCAGTGGGGCGTTTCAGCATTAAGACGTGAATCTCGCTAGAAGACACGTAAATTAGGTAAAAAGTAGTTATAAATCAACTTGTATTGCTTTATCGTAATTTTCCAATTTGCTGTCTATGTGAGTGATCCTCGACTCTAGATTGTCGATTGACATCTTTTCTTCTTCTAGATGTTGATCTAATTCGCTAAAGTTTGAATCTATTCTATTTTTAATATTTCCAATATAATCTTTGAGTTTTTCACTTACTTCTCCTTTCAATAAGGTTCTCCCTCTGTCTATTTCTTGTTGAAAGCCTTTTAGTATTTTACGCTTCTTCAAACCAACACCTACGCCGGCTATAAGTAAGCCAACGGTTGTCACTAAGCCGCCTGTGACATCAAAGACAGCTCCATTAGTGACAGTTGCTAAGATGACACCCACGACTGCTAAGCCTCCTCCAGCTGCCAAGTTCGGAGTAATGTTTTCTGAGTCAGTCGCTAATGAATCGTCGTAGAAATTCTCTGAGGTTTTTAAGAATTGGCTGAACGCATCTTGCAGATCTTTAAGCACATTTGATCGACGCTCAGCTATCTCACTAAATATCTCATTATCTCGTTGTAAAATGGTTTCTGAATTTCTGATTTTAAGATCAACTATATTGCCCATTTGTTGGATGCTCTCAGCAATGTCTATGACGCCTTCATTCAACTTTTCTTTTAACTCAAGGTTTAGTTCGTTTTCCAAATCTTTTGCCAATTCGGCCAACCATATTTTTGGGCTAGCTTTTTTGTCCATGATTGATTTGAATGATCTCCTGATCATCGGCATAAAACCTAGTCCAGATTTCATCTGATTGTACTTTTCATTTGTAATCTGATCATAGGTATGTATGAGGTTTTCAATGAGAATGTCAACTTGTTTCTCAGACTTTTTCTTTTGATTTTCCAGGGTATCTTTGATGTCGTTTCTAAAGCGGTCATCTGCTTCATATTGTTCTTTTCGTGTGATGAGACCTTTAAATATTTTATCGTTGATGGTTAACGCCGTTGAAATATTATTTTTCAATTTTAATTTGTCAGCTTGACCACTCGTTATCTTCTCTTCTATAAAGGCACGCAAAGGCAAGAATCCGCTGTTGCCTAAATCTCCTGCCTGTTCCATTTTCGCAGAGACTGCATACACATTTGGTTTTAAAATACCTTTTTGTTTTGCATAATCACGCACGCCATCAATGTTGGTAACGAGATCTTCTGGTTCCATCAAGTCTTTTTGCTGGAGGACGAAAATTATTTTCTTGCGCCATTCATCTTGAATGTAATCGAAGAAATCCCAAGCGGACTGTCTGTACGGATTTTTTGATTCGAATACAAAGACAATTAGATCGGATGCAGGTATGAATCGTTCCGTTATTTCTTGATGGTGGTCTACTATTGTATTTGTCCCAGGAGTATCGACAATGGCGATTTCTTTCAAAATATCAAAAGGCTGATATATCTTCTTGAGGTATGGATTGACATCTTCAACGCGTTGTTCTTCACCATAAGTGATTTGCTGAATGGTGTCTGTCATGGGGTGGGCAGCAACTTTGCAAATTTCTTCTTTGGATTTTAACAGTGCATTTATGAAACTACTTTTGCCGGCTTTTACTTCACCGACTATGACAAACATATACGGTTCGGTTATTCTCTCCTTAAGATCACCCACAGTGTCAGCGAGAGTTTGATGTTTGATCTCTGTTGTAATCTGATGCAGATCTGTAATTATCTGTTCGACATCAGTTTTTATAGTTTCTATATTCTTATTCTTTCGAAATAGCATCAAGTAGGTTTATGGAGTTATGACGATATAATCATATTTAGTCATCATTAATGTGCGAAATTACAAATATAAAACTGCCTCCTTGCCACAACAAAACAATAAGTCAAGGATACTTAAGCCTGGAATGAAGCCATTTTTATCCTCAAACACTTGCGGGTAAAAGCT
>CALLFA010000140.1 GCA_937997635.1 uncultured Saprospiraceae bacterium
CATAGAATCATTAAGGTCACTGACACACATGTGACGTTCATACCCAACGGATTTGAGTATGAGCTATTTACTATGAGGCCTTTTTTTCAAGATCAAGGCGTAAAACGTAGGAATAGTGGTGCTATTACGAGGCTTTGCAACACAGATATTGATAAAATGGGCAGTAGTAAATGGTTCATATCCAAGTGCGCTGGGTATATATAACATAATAATAACTATACCAATGCTTTTCGGCATGTTAAGAAGTTCTAAATGTGATATTCAAATCAAACGAATACAGTCAATAAACGTTATATATGTGTTTAATATCAAGAATATGAGATATACATTCCTTTTACTTCTACTTTCTGTTTTTTCCTTAAATCTCTTTGGCCAATCACCTATAGGTACGTGGAAAACCATTGATGATAAAACAGGCATTGAAAAATCCTATGTCAGTATCACTGAAAAAGATGGCAAATTGTACTGTCATATCACTGAAATATTGGATGAAGAATTTAAAGGCACTAATCCTCTTTGTGAACCTTGTAAAGGCGAAAAGAAAAATCAGCCAATCATTGGCCTAGAGATATTTTGGGATATGGAGCACAATAGTGACAATAAATGGGAAGGTGGAAAAATCCTAGATCCTGAAACCGGAAAAGTCTATGGTTGCAAACTTGAACTTGAAAGTGCCAATAAATTGAAGGTTAGAGGATTTTTGGGATTCGCAGCTTTGGGTCGTAACCAATACTGGTATCGAGCTGAAGAGTAAAAAATTATCTTGACACAAACAACTTCAATTATTAGATCCTTATTAGATGAGATCTACATCCTTTCTATGATTAAAATGAAGGACATATTTTCAAATATTACACATACTATATAACAACAACTTCACTCATCCTCAGAACAATGTGGTTTTGATCATAATGTAAAAGTTTTCTAAAGAGAGAAAATGCTCGGCAATAACACCTTTCCATCTACATAAACACTACACAATTTACCAACAGCACTACATCTGTCACTTTTGTAGTTAATCTGTATCTCCATGTCAGTAATTCTGTAGGATTTCAAATATGCGGATAAGGGATTTAATGCGGTCTCTTAGCAGTACCCTTAATACTCGTACAATCTTGTACAATTAATTTATTACACCTGTTCACTAAATAAACATAGTGCACCTCCCTTAACTGGGTCAAAAAAGATCAGATGACTGTTATACGTACACTTTTACTGCTGCTATTATCCATTAAACTAATGGGTCAATGCTCAACGACAACAAATCATTTACCTGATTACTCCCTTCTCATTGGACAAGAAACTGTTTCAATGTCAATCATTGATGAGATTTCAGGAATAACCTACAATAACATTACTGAAGAATACATGGTCGTATCCGACGACGGTAAACTTGCTAGGAGAAGTACCTCAGGAAATTGGACAGATATAGATATTAATGATTGGACTGGTAATAATTGCAGCACAACAAACTTTGGCGACATAGAGGGCATCACTTATATGAATCAAGTATCTGCAAATGCACACAGGTATGCAATCGCAGAGGAAAGAGAGCGAGTCATCACTTTTGTCAACATTTCGAATAATCAAACCAGTCTTAACTATCCTGACAATTCATATTTGACGTTTGAAGACATTACAATGAATGGAACTACATGTGGTAACAACAGCGGCATAGAAGGTGTTGCGTATAATGCCAATACGAATGAAATGTATTTTGGAATTCAAAAGAATGATCCCATCATATATACATTTGACGTTCCTGATAACATCTCAGGGCAGTCTATTGATCCAGATGTATTCATCAATCTGAACGATCTAAATATGAACATTGCTACATTTTGTGGCCTGTCTCTTTTTGAAAATGGAAACATCTTAGTCATGGCAACCTTATTCGGTCCTGAAAGTGATGGTGGTCTTTTCAATAGGATCATGCTTGAATTTGATCCTTGCGGCAATTTATTATCCCAAAAAGAAATCGAACCTACCGTTCCAAATTCAGCGGAATTAGAAGGTATCGTCGTTGTCGGAAATGACATTTCTGTTATCGGTGAACTTGGTGTTTTTTATACTATTGAAAAACAGTCAACCAGTACAACTAATCATAATTGCAATGCCACGGCAAACGATATAAGCACATACACAACCTTAATTTCTGAAGAAACAATACCTACGTCACTTATTGATGAAGTATCTGGTCTCACCTATAATGATGTGACTGAAGAATTTTTAGTCGTTTCGGATGATGGCGGTCTTGGAAGAAGAAACACCTCAGGTACATGGACAAAAATTGCATTTAATGATTGGAGCGGCAATTCTTGCGATGTATCTAGATTTAGTGATACCGAGGCGATTACATATGTCGGTCAAGTATCCAGTGATACACACCGATATGCAATTGCGGAAGAAAGAGAACGATTCATCACATTTGTCGATATTGCAGACAATCAAACTAGCTTGGATTATCCAGACTTCTCCTTTTTAAGATTCAACGGAATCAGTTTCACTGCTCCAGAATGCGGTGCGAATAATGGCATCGAAGGCCTTGCTTATAATGCCAATTCGAACACCATGTATTTTGGAATCCAAGATGATCCTGTTGTATACAAATTTGAAATCCCATCTAACATCGTCGGTCAATCTATCACACCTACTCCACTGATTGATCTAGATGCATTAAATCTAAATATTCACTCTTTGCTAGGCATGGACGTTTTTGATAATGGAAATATCTTAGTATTGGCTTCTTTAACGGGAATAGGTAATGATGGATTATTCGATAGAGTAATGTTGGAGTTTGATCCATGCGGAAATTTAATCTCTCAGTTACCAGTAGAAGCAATGCTTAATGATTCATCTGAATTAGAGGGAATTGTTGTTACAGGTAATAACATATGTCTCACAGGAGAGTATGGTGTCATGTATCATATTGGCCCAGAAGTCTTTGTTAATCCAACTTGCCCCGATCTGACTTTTGATTTTGCGGGCACTTTGGAGCAAGCAGATAATATGGTGACCATATCAAATGCTTCTGTGATGAATACTGGCACTGCAGTTGCTGATAATTATGTCGTAACAGCTTACTTATCTGCAAATCTAGACCTTGAAAATTTGAGTGATGCTACTATAGGAGACGTGTCTGTGGTTGAAAATCATAACATGAACACGCCGCATTACTTCTCTTTTACATTTGATTCTTCAACGTTTGGTTTACCTAGTGGAAATTACTTTGTTGTGTACATGATAGACCCAATAGACAATCTAGCTGAATGCAATGAAATGAATAATTTAATGATCCTTTCCACAGATATGGTTGGTATTTCAAGTAATTCAAATTGTGAGTTGACCAAAACCATGAATGACAATCCTATTGCAAGTGGCACGTACACAACTCAAGTGTCTATATACTCACAAGGAAAAGTTGACGATAATACAGACGTGACATTTAATGCTGGAGCCTTCATTTCTTTAGAAGCAGGTTTTGAAGTAGCACTAAATGCTGAATTTGCAGCAACTATTGAAGGTTGCAACTAAACAATATAAATCTCTGAACATATAAAAGAGGAGTCATCATGGCTTCTCTTTTTTTTCAACCCGATTTTAAAAAACATGATTTGATGCTTTATAAAATCCCACCAGTACTACCGCCTTCTAGTTTTATTGTAGCTCCATTAGTCGCTGAAGATAAAGGGCTTGCCAGGTAACAGACAGTACTTGCTATCTCATCTACGGAAGCGAAGCGCTGGAGTAGTGAGCTTGTACGTACTTCAGTGAAAAAGTCTGCTGATACATCTTCGACACTTTTATTTTCTGTTGCTGCTACTTGAGCTAAAAATGATTCAGCGCCTTCAGTTAGTGTTGAGCCAGGCATAATCGTATTTACGGTAACGCCTGTCCCTTTAGTCATATGAGCCAATCCTCTTGACACAGCGTGCATGGCAGATTTAGTTGTGCTATATGAGATCATGTCTTCTGGTACAAGTGAAGCACATTCGCTTGAGACAAATATGATTCGTCCCCAATCTTTTGATAGCATAGTTGGCAATACCATTCTGGATAATCGTACACCACTCATCACATTAACTTCAAATTGCTCTAACCAGGTTTCGTCGGTAATACTAAAAAATGATTCGGATGAATAGATGCCAACATTATTTATTAAAACATCTACATCTGTTAATTCCTCCTTTAAGGACATAATATCAGCATGGCGTTTAAAGTCAGCAGCAATCCCCTTTAGCTTATATGAAGGATATGTATCCTTTAATTTATCTACAGCCATTTGCACTGAAGCATCAGTCCTTCCATTAATGATCACTGAAGCACCTTCTTTCAATAGCCATGAAGCGATGCCAAAGCCAATGCCCGATGTTGATCCTGATATAAATACGCTTTTATCTTGAAGCTGTAAATCCATTTAGCCCCAGCTTTCTAATCCCAATAACTTCTTACCCAACTCTGTTAATTCAGCTGTCTCATACTTTGTTTGTTCCCAATTGCGCGGATCCCCAGGAAAAGCATATCCTTCTGGTGCAATTCTATCTCTCCATGATTTGATCCGCCATTCCTTCAATTCTTGATTTTCTTCTTGGGCAGGCATCATAGAAATGTACTGCGCTATTCGCACTTTATCTGTAGAATGATTCGGTCGGATACCATGAGGCTGTCTACTATCCCAGATGACGAGGTCACCAGCTTCCAATCCTATTTTCACTATTTTATCTTCTAATCCAGTGATGTCGGGCTGAAAATGATTTCTGTCTTCGGGTTGCGTTTTTTTCCACTCATCGTAGTTTCTAAACAGCCAAGGGATGCATTGGAAACCTCCCATATGTTCATCTGTTTGATCGCCCAGAGCGAGTACACCTTGCACATTTTGAGGTTTGGTTTCTGGGTCATAATCCCAATGAATAAATCCTTTGTATTCAAAACCAGGTCGTATCGGAAAATTCAAATTGGCTCTATCGATTGTTACCCATAATTTTTCTGTTCCCCAAAGATCAACGAAGGCATCGTATACTTTTGGCATCTGTCTATTGTTCCACAGATGCTGATTATTGTACACTTCTACCATACCAGTGCCAGCAAGTTCTTTCATTTTCATTTCGGCTCTTGCTGCTGTGTACCATGTGGTATGGTCACTCTGATTTTTATCTTCAAACTCCCATAAAAAATCAGCGGTCTGCTGTGCTTGTTCTCTTGGTACCGCTTGTTTAATGATGATATAACCATTGTGTTTCCAAAACTGCCACTGTTCTTCAGTCAGCAATCGTAAAGGCTCATTATGAAGTCTTTCATTTAAGCCCTTTGTGCTACTTTTTGCAGTAGATGGATTTCCTGGAATCTCCTTATGTTGATTATTTGGAACCATCGTAGGCACCATTTTCCCCTGATCTTTCATGATGACAAATTATACTTTCAAGATAACAAGAAATGTATAAATACACATAGATCTAGAGAACAGTTGATGCATATGACGACATTATCTTCTTCAGACAGCAACAGGGTTCATAATGGTACCAGAGCACCATTTCATCCCGCGAATAAATGATTTGATAGATATATCTCCGACGAATCTATTTGAGTATAATCATTTTTTGTACTGTCGAAATACCATTAGCCTCCACTTGGTAATACAACACACCATTTGCCTCAAGGTCTTCAGCATTTACGTTCAATTGATTACTGCCTCTTCTCAATGACAGCTCTTGTTCATACACTCGAGTACCAGTCACATCAAAAATAGACAGTGTTGCATCACTATCCTCAGAAACAACTACTTCAATGCTTGTCTGAGTTGTAAACGGATTTGGCTCATTTTGAGATACGAGTAACGACGATCTATTCACATCGGTAAATTCGATAGCCAATGGATAGACGACCACTGTAGTTTCACCATATGCTTCAGCAGTCATTGACAATTCATCGAATCTGATTAACTCACTAAGCAATCCACTCGTATTGGCTTTCATGGTAAGTGTGAATGATAATGCCGCGTCAGCAAATGACTGTTCACTCCAACTAAACTTGGTCAGCTCATGCTGAGTATTGTAATTTTTATGATCAATTGACTGTGAAGAATTCATACTGACCAATTCAAGGTCACTGTGCTCTAAAGCAAACTGAAAGCCTTTCAATTCTCTAATGTCTTTCAGATGAATATCCACATCTACCAACTGTCCCCTACTGACTTCACGATCTTCAATTGTGATCAACTTGCGTTCATCAGATCTAATTACAGATGAAGAAAGGGTTGACAGCTCTGCAGAATAATTGACATCCCCAATTTTTATAGCAACAAAATCTTGATCAACAAGGCTGCTGTCCAAACTCAACACATCGATTTCTGTTTCAAACGGAAATGGTGTAAGTGGATCAAAAAACTGTTGATCAGCTGGGATCACTACCCAACTATTATTGTTAGGGAATCTTGGTGTGATTCCAATAATGACATTTCTGAAAGTGATCACATCGCTTACAGAAACTCCGCCACTAGCATCTGCATCTGAAGCTATGATTTGGAAAGGATCTTGAAATGGATTCAATCCAAGAATATGTTGCTGAATCAACACCAAATCAAGCGTGGATACACCAAGCAATATTTCATCATCGAATGTTGCACTCAACTGATAATCTTGACCTCTTTCATTATTAACAAAAACATACTGTCCATTTTCTTCAGTCCTAATCACCTGTGGGAAATTACCTGTAGCCGAATTAGAATTCAATGAAACAATTACATCATCTAGGACAACATTCAATGGTGTTCTAATTGTGCCTGCTATCATTGATGCTGTTGTATCAACGACAATGTCTCCGCAATTAGTAGCATCAAAGTCAAAAGCGACTTCACATCTCGAACCATTAAATGCCAAATCCCAAACCCATACATCCATTGTGGAGATACCTCGAAAATCGTTGCACCCGACATCGATAGAACGTTGTGTTGCAAAACCAACATTTCTTGGATTGATCGGTTCTTCTCCAGCTCTCACAATGCTGAATCTCAATGAGTTTTCTATTGTACAATTATCTGTGCTACCATTATTGAAAAAAGCTGCATCAATTGTAGTCAAACTATCTTCTTGTAATGGGATAATTGAAGATTGAGCAAAACAATTTGCAATCGGTGGATCCGTATCTTCAAATTCAATTGTTGTTGTCTGTGTAGCTCTATTGCCACAAGCGTCTCTGACATCAATAGTCACAAAGAACCTTTCTCCTTGTTCACCACTTCTTGTAGAGATTGCAAATTCATTACCTGTGAATGTGTATGCACTCAAGCCATTTTCATCAGGAACGGGTAAGGCAACAAAATTTCTGATTCTGACATTCCAAGTTAATTCACCGCTTAACTCACTCGTGCCGCAAAAATCAGTTGCACTCATTCTTAATGAGTCCATTCCTACACAATTAGAGATATTTCCAAAGGCATCAGTAACTCTTGATGTGCTGACAATAAATGTTTCAGGTGCATTTATGACTGGATCTTGATCATCTTCAATAATGATTGTTTGTAGATAAGTGTAAATTCCATCTACATTCAATGCATCTTCTCTGTATCTCAAGTACGTCGCAGGACCATTATTTCCACAGTCTTGGCAGCCGTCTCGCTCATCTTGCACTGCTTCAAAATTTGCCATATCCAAATCATTCACATCATCGTCAGGTCTACCTAATGAAGTATAAGTACACCAATCAATAACCGTATGTCTGATAACTAACTCTGCACATCCTTCTGAATCACCAGGCGATGTTGACGATTCTTGAGTGTAACCGATGAGTTGACAACCTGATTCACACCATGTAGCTTCACCAAATACATCACCTGAAGAGCAAAATAAAGGCCCTCCCAATTGGATAGAGTCACTTACAGCTGAACTGCTCGTAATAGAATCTGAACACGTTAACACAATTCCACTTGTGACACCTGCTGCAATCCTTGGTACTGGCCATCTGATTGATATTGGATCAAAACTTTCTTCAGCCACTACTGTGATTTGTTGCACACAACTAGCATCTGTATCACTAAGTTGGCCATCACCGTTTTCATCTACAAACCATGTTCTTGTCACTATACCAATACCACATGTGTCTAAAGAACTTATGTCTTCATTAAAGGACAGGTCAGTACTTATACTGCAAATACCAGAGCTTAACACAGGAGGTAAAAGCTCTTCTGCATCGATGTCATCAATACACGTAATTTGTACTGGTTGACAATCTATAGATAGATTCGCATCTTCTATACGAATGGTAGTTGAACAGAAATCAGTTACTGCAGTTCCACCAATAGGCTGTGTCACTATAGTCAGTTCAAGTGCATCAAAATCTTCACAACAAAACTCAGCGACATCATCACAAAGAACAAAGTCAAAAAAGTTTTGGTTGATCACGTTGCCATTCTGATCAGTGACTTCTTCGATAAATGTATCATCAGTCGTACAACCAGTAGCGGGATATGCCACATCTCCATCCAGAATAACCAGATTACCTGTGGATAAACGTATTGGTCCTTCGTTGAAATCGATTGTCTTTATGATACAATGATCCTCAGAACCTGCTAGCCCAAAGGCATCGAGACCGATGGAAAAAGTACCGTCACCATTGTCTTGAATCTCGTCCGTGCTTATTGTTTGTTCAGCCACACAATCAAAAGTTGCAATTGGATTACACGTTCGTTGTACATCTGAAACAGTCAATGGGAAGCGACATGCATTGATTATACCTTGTGTTGTAAAGGAGACGAGAACCACATCTTCAGTACCTAAGTTGTCGCAACATGTTTCTATTCTAGAATCACACAATTCAAAAGGAATGTTTTGAGAAGTGGTGCCATCTGGTGTACAACCAGCAGCAAATTCGAAAGCTAAACCTGGTCCATCTAAAACTGCAACTCCTGCATCAAAGTTTGTGCCGAGGACGAGACATCTGTTCACAATAAACGATGTTAATCCATCATTCGTCAATACTTCCATTTCTTCTAATCCAAAACTACTGAGACTTAATCCAGAGCTTACGGTTAGTAATTCGCTTTCGACAAGTGTCCGTGCATTATTGTATTCTTGTTCAAGAACAAAAGGATTTGGAGAATCAATAGTTTCATCGAGTACCACAGCACAATATTCTGCTAAAACAGTACTTGCGATCAGGCTTACAGAAATACTATCTGCTCCATTTTGTATCGTCCCATTTTGTGTATCTATACTTGAATTTTCACAACTGAACAATGGAAACTCTCCATTGCTGCATGAGACAAGTTCATACTCATCCGTATTCCAACTTAAGGTATAATTGAGTGAATTTAATCCTTCTATTGGTTCGAGTCGTAGACTACCGCATATCGTATCACCATTGCTAAGATTAAAGTCATTCACGATGACAAAGCTACTATCTATCTCTAGTGTAGAATTTATAGTCACAGTCGACCGCTCTCTCAAAATTGTATCCTGCGTAAATGTGCTGTCTATGACCAATAATGTATCGGTTACCTGCATTGTATCTAGACCTAGGAAAGTAAAGTCTAGAATGTCAACCATATTCACAACAGGAGTGATTGTAGTCACTGTCATAGAATCCAGCATAAAACTTGTGTCTATGACAGGAACTGTTCCTACCATTTCTATTGTATCTATCGCAAATGCAATAGAATCAAAACGAACAATCATGCCTTCATCATCAAAAATGGTATCAAGAATGACCCTAGTTGTGTCAAAGGTTAAAATGATGTCTTCTACAAAAGTTGTATCGAATGTAAACATGGTATCAACAACCAACGTACTGTCTGTAACCAGCACGGTGTCTAAGCCACTTATGGTATCGACATCAAAGAGCGAATCAATAACAGTTTGTGAATTGATGACAATGGAGGTATCTGTAGCTGATAAAATATTCTGAATCACCAAGACACTATCGGGAACAAACACTTCTCCAATCACTATCGCTGTGTCCATAGTAAACGTAGTATCAAATTCAAAGACATTTTGGAAAACAAACAGTGATTCAATATCCAGTATTTCTGTGATATTCACCATCGATGTATCAATGATCACCATAGAATCCAAGGTCAATATTTCTTGTGTGACAGAAATTGTATCAAGGATAAAGACCGTATCTATCTGTGTAATATTTTCAGTTGTAATTGTCGTATCTACACTCTCCAAAATTTGATTGATGGTAGTCGTCGTGTCTACCATAAAATCAATGGTGTCAATAATGACCATTGTGTCCAAACTAATCAAAGTATCAAAAACAAATGTCGTGTCTATTGTCTCCATCCCACTGATAACGACTGTATCAATCGTAAAAGTGGTATCAATCATAGTCCCTACTGTATCTATTGATGTCATTTCTGTGGTGGTAAATGTAGTATCAAATACCATAATCGAATCCATGATAAACATTGAGTCTAGGATTATAGTACTATCAATTAACATCAGCGTATCAACACGGTCCACTGTCTGATTAATCATAGAGGTTGTTTCAAAAGTAATCATGGTATCCACTGCAAAGCCTACGGTGTCAAGAACAAACATCGTGTCGTTTACAATTGTAGTATCAAAAATTTCTACTTGCTCCGTTCCTACTAAAGTAGAATCTCTTATAATGGTGGTTGTTATAACTTCTGTAGTATCAATGATTGCAATACTGTCGACAGTGATAATGGTGTCCATTATAATAGTAGAATCAATGACCAATACTGTTTCGGAGGTAACATCTACACCATCAAATGCAAAACTTAAAATCGGGTCAATACCTGTAGGAATGAAAGTCTCCGTGACATTAAAGGTTGAATCACTCAATTCGGCTAATTCAAAACTAAGCGCGCCGAAATCGTCGCAATCTACAGACGTATCTATTTGATCAGATGGTGCTATAACGACCATTGTGTCCATTCCACCACCATTATCGACATTAAAATCTGCCTCAATAAAGCGGCACTGATCTATAGCTATGTTTACTTGTGTCTCAAAAATAGGCCCGATACTTGTGCCTGGGCCCCATTGGACCAATACAATATTATCACCAAGCAAACTGAGTGTTGGATTACCCTCCAATGTCAAATCTCTAGTTACATCTGTTATCTCATTTATATCTGTACCAAAATCTATGTAAAATCTGAAAAACTGACCGTCACGAATTGTCCGCGCATCCACACCATTAGCTGGATTCCATGTAAACTGAACAGTTTGGTGACTAAAATCCACATTCCATATTTCAGCAATAGAGATTAACTCTGGTTCTCCTCCAATCATGACAAAGAAATCTTCGTCCATTAAGGGCAATTCTTGTCCAGCAGTTTCAATATTATCTTGGAACGTCACCCGCAAACTAATGGGATTGCCACCGAGACTACAAGGCATAAGACCATTACCAAATGTAATTTCTGTAGGCGATTCTACGACCATGGTATCCATCATCATCATGGTATCCATCATCATCATAGAATCCATCATCATCATAGAATCCACATTCACTTCAGGGAATGTAACAGCTACTCGACATTGATCTACAATGTCGTTGCCATCATCCAACTCAAAAACGACAACATCAAAATCTCCCATTTCTTCTTCGCAGAGAGTTAAGAGATTTTCGCAAATCACAAATCGAATAGAATCTGAGTTGATTACGGTGTCACCAATTCCCTGACACATATTAATTTGAGGATAGGTTATAAAACCATTAAACGTAACAGTATCAGTTCCATTGAGAATAGGTCCCGCATCAAAATCAACCGCTCTGATGACACAAAGATTATTTCCTGGATCTGCTGTTGCAACTTCAGAAGCCTGAAATAAAAAGAACCTGCTTACATTTTCGAAAGCATTTTCAGAATCAATGGTGAAATTTGATACACATTCAACTTGCTCAACAAATGCGTAATTCTTTGAAACTTCATAACCAGTAATAAATAAGGTTATAACTGTCAAGGAAATTAATGCACTAATAATATTCTTTTTCATACAAAGGATGTCATCTATTGGTTGCTTAACACGTTGCAGGAAAGTTTAACCTGCTCGATTCAGATTTGACTACTTAGGATTAAAGGTTGAAGATAGCTAATAAAATCAATTAACTATCTAAGAATCAATATATTATCTTGCATTTGCTTAATCAAAATTACTAGTAATTGAAAGTCAATCTGATATTCATTATAGCATTCTAATATATGATGCTGCAAAATAAATAAATATACAGTTCTCAAAAAAATTTAAGTTATTCTAAGATTCGTAAAAGACATCATCCATCTTATTTATAGTATTTTTGTCGGTAACCAACAGCATAAGCATGTCGCATAAAGTACATTGCATTGATCTTGAATACCAAGGATCCGATTTAGAAATCATTTCATTCATAGTAGAATCCTCTGAAGGGCCTATAGTCGTAGAGACAGGACCTCATGTTAGCCTTGACAAACTCAGTGCTGGTTTAGAAACTCTTGGCTACGTCAAAGAAGACGTCAAACATGTATTATTAACTCATATTCATCTTGATCATGGTGGCGGTGCTTGGTGTTTTGCCGAGCATGGTGCACATGTATATTTACATCCACTGGGATATAAGCACATGCATGATCCATCCAGATTACTGGATTCTGCTAAACGGATATATGGAGATATGATGGACTCGATGTGGGGCACATTGAAGCCAATAGCTGCTGAACAGCTCTTTGCATTGGAAGATGGTGAAACATTGAAAATCGGCGATAAAACATTTACCAGTTGGCACACTCCTGGACACGCTAAACACCACATTGCTTGGCAATTAGATCATATTCTGTTTGCTGGCGACTTAGCTGGAATCAAACGTAAATCTGGAGTAGTCATTCCTCCTACCCCACCACCTGATATAGATATTGATGTGTGGATCGAACAAATCGATCGGATGACAGCTATCAAAGAGATTGATACCTATTATGTCACACATGGGGGACTGGTTACTGATCCTAAAGATCAAATGCAAAGGATGAAAGATAAACTGACTGGGTTTTCCAATTTCATAAAACCATATGTGCAAGAAGGCAAAACGGCAATGGATGTTCTTCAACCTTTTGTAGAATTTGCAGGTGAGCAATTTAGAAAGGAAGGAATGGACGAAGAAGCACTTAAATCATTTGTTAACGGTGGAGCCTTACTTGCGGATATACATGGTATCATGCGATATTGGACAAAAAAACTTTCTTAGGTGATAAGGCTAATCGCTTTTTTATTGTTGGTTGCGGTGTTAAATCAAATGTGCAAGGTGACAGATGACAATCATTTTACAACATCTAATACCATTTCTTTGGATCACCATCCGTCAAAATTAGGTGTTTGCTGGGTAGGCGGAGATTCGATCACAAACCACAATTTTGAACAGCTGAAAAGTGTTCATGGCAATTGGATTTCTCAAACTCCATTTGCTTGGCAACCAGATATTTTCGGACCAGAACTTAATTTGAACACTGAACGTGCCTGGTGGGGAGAAGCTGACAGAGGTTTGATACATACAGCAAAAATTGCAAAAGAAGAGGGTCTCAAAACAATGCTAAAGCCACACATCTGGATACGGTCAGCCAATGGTAAATGGAGATCTGATCTAAAAATGAAAAATGAGAAAGACTGGGATGAATGGTTTAAAAACTATGAAATTATGATCATGCATTATGCAAAACTCGCCCAGGCTAATGACATGGAGGCATTATGTATAGGAACTGAATTACACTTAACGACAAAGTTTCATCCTGATCGATGGCGAGCCATTATTAAAAAAATCAGATCTGTATATGATGGTGAATTGACCTATGCAGCCAACTGGTACAAGGAATATGAAGACATTACCTTTTGGGATGAGTTGGATTATATAGGTATTCAAGCTTACTTTCCTTTGAGCAATTCTGAAGAACCGTCAAAAGAAGAATTACTAAAAAATTGGGAAAAGCATAAGCGGGCTATGAAAAAAGTTGCCACGACCTATAACAAGAAAATTGTATTTACAGAAATCGGTTATAAAAATACGGCTGATTCTGCCATCGAGCCTTGGACTTGGCCACAGAAAATGGATGCAGATAAAGTAAAACATTCAGAAATAACACAGCTCAATTTGTATGAAGCTATGTTTGAGACATTATATCATGAGACTTGGGTTGATGGCTTCTTTATTTGGAAATGGTTTCATACGACACACAGATATAATGAGTTTGCTGAGTACTTTAAGGCCCGCGAAGCGCGCTTCGATTCACTAAGGCGTGTTCGGAATAGGCCTGACAGACCAAGAGTTTATTTTACGCCTCAGAGAACAAAAGCAATACATGTGTTGCGAGATTGGTATGGGAAAAATGCAGTTGAATAATATTTCCTACATTCAACTAATATGAGACAAGTGCAAAATTTTAGAATGGATCAGTGTAACTTAAGAAATGGACAAAAATAGTAGAGACAATAAATTCATACGCAAACCAATATATCCTGGTGGTAATGCAGCTTACAAAAACTTTATCACATCAAATCTTAAATACCCAAAATCGGCTTTAGACAATCGGATAGAAGGTAAAGTGAGGCTTCGTTATGCCATTAACTATAAAGGCGAAGTCACAGACGTCAAAGTACAAAGCTCGCTAGGTCATGGTTGTGATGAAGAAGCTATCCGCATCATCAAGTTGTTAAAATTTGAAGTACCAAAAGGGCCAAGGAAAATGAAAGTGCTGTTTCATAAGACCGTTACTATAAATTTCAAACTTCCGAAACAAAAAACCGTGTCTAAGAAAATAGTCATGAAGAAACCAAAGATCACTTCTGTATCCTCGATTTCTTATACAGTGGTCAAGTCAAAGGTGTCAGAAAAGAATCAACAGACTTATAACTATACCATCACGTATGGTAATTCATGAGGCCAAGCACGTATCTCTCCTATCAATCTCACGTCTAAACCTTAAGTAAAGTATAATTACATTTGCAAATCGATAATACATACCCAATAATTAAGGAATGAGAGCTTTGGTAATTTCAGGAGGAGGATCTAAAGGGGCATTCGCAGGAGGTGTAGCTCAATATTTAATCAAAGATTTAAACTATGATTACAATGTGTTTGTAGGTACATCCACTGGCAGTCTTCTTGTCCCAACCTTATCTACATCCAAAATCGAAAAGCTTAAAAAAATCTATACAAATGTTACCCAATCAGATATTTACAGTACTTGTCCATTCAGAACAAAGAGGGACAAAGATGGCAATAAGGTAACTTCGATAAATCATTTCAATACAATGAAAATGTTTCTCAAACGGAAGAAAACGTTCGGAGAACATTTAGCGCTGCGAAAAACAATTGAACGTGTTATTACAAAGGATGATTTTAAAGAAATTCAAAACAGTGGTAAGCATGTTATTGTGACAGTCTCTAATCTTACCACTAATAAAGTGGAATACAAATATGCAAAAGACTGTGAATACCATGACTTTCTAGATTGGATGTGGGCGTCTGCAAGCTTTGTCCCCTTCATGAGTATTGTACCTAAAAATGGCTACGAATATGCTGATGGCGGTTTTGGTAATTATATCCCCATTGAAGAGGCTGTGAACCTGGGAGCTACAGAGATTGATGTCATCGTACTCTCACCAAGACATCATCATGTCACCAAAGCAAAAACAAAAAATGCTTTTGACGTCCTGTTGCGCTCATTACAATTTATGAATTATCAACTAGGTCGGCATGATCTTATGATTGGCCATCTAGAAAGCATATACAATGATGATGTAAAAATCAATTTTATTTTCACTCCGCGATTACTGACAGAGCATTCGTTCATTTTCGACCCTGCAGAAATGAAAGCGTGGTGGCACGAAGGTTATGAATATGCAAAAGTGAAGTTTGCAAAACAAAAGAAAGGGTTTTAGTTTATCTCTATGTAAATTAAACAAAGGCTTTTAAAAACACGATAGAATTCTCACCACAAAATTCAGGTTTAATAGAAATTAATTATATTTACGCCGTGAATTACATTCTTTCAAATAGAACCAATAGATGCAGGGCCGTTCTGGCCTGACATATCATTCCTCTAACCAAGGGTAACCTTGTTTTTCACAATTTCTTTTATTAATCACGCACACATGAATTTCGAAATACGTACAGCCGTAGATGCTGATACATATTTAGCAGAAGAAATTTCTGACTTATATAAATTATCCGCGAAGGAAAGGGGCATGGGAATCGCCATGCGTCAACCAGATTACTTGCGCAAAAAAATTGTCTTAGGTAATGCTATTGTTGCAATGCATGGTAACGAACTTGCAGGATTCTGCTATGTAGAAACGTTTAGTAGCGAAGAGTATGTTTCCAATTCTGGATTAATCGTAAAAACAAAATTTAGAGGACAAGGGCTTGCGACAAAAATCAAAAAGAAAGCCGTTGCCCTAGCCCGGAAGAATTATCCCAAAGCAAAATTATTTGGTATAACGACCAGTGATGTTGTCATGAAAATCAATAGCGACTTAGGCTACATACCTGTTGCTTTTAAACAACTCACACAAGATGAAGAATTTTGGAATGGCTGTTCTAGCTGCAACAATTATGAAATTTTGCAAAAGAATGAACGACGAATGTGCCTGTGCACAGCAATGTTAGCGCCTTCCAAAGAAGAGAAAAAAGAACGTAAACGAAAGAGAAAAGAGGAAAAGAAAATAATCAAACAAGCAGTAAAAGAAGCCAAACGAAAACTAAAAGAAAACGAATGAAACCTAAAGTAGTATTAGCATATAGCGGAGGACTGGATACCTCATTTTGCATCCCATACCTCTTAGAAAAAGGATATGACATAGATGCCATTACCATAGACACAGGCGGGTTTATGTCTGACGAAAAAGAAGACATAAAAGCTCGTGCACTATCTTTAGGCGCAAGTCATTATGAATGTATAGACATCAGTGAAAAATACTATGAAAAATGTCTGCGCTTTTTACTCTATGGGAATGTCTTGAGAAACCAAACCTATCCGCTTTCTGTCAGTTCTGAACGTGCATTTCAAGCACTGGCAATACTTGACTATTGCAAGAAGACTGGAGCAAAATATGTCGCACATGGCAGCACTGGTGCCGGCAATGATCAAATCAGATTTGACCTCATGTTTCAAAGCCTTGCACCAGATATACAAATCATTACGCCTATTCGTGACAATTCTTTAAGCCGCCAAGAAGAAGTTGACTTTTTAGAAAAGCATGGTGTCCAGTGGAGCGAAGAAAAAAAGAATTACTCCATCAATGTGGGTATTTGGGGCACATCTGTCGGAGGTAAGGAAACACTCACTTCTCAACAACCGTTACCAGAATCTGCCTACCCTTCCCAAGTGAGTAATCAAGAACCCGTAGATATAGAAATTGGTTTCGAAAAAGGAGAAGTTGCAACATTGGATGGTAAATCATTTGACCATCCAATTGCACTCATTAAAGAATTAGAATCAATTGCTTCAGCTTACGGGATAGGCCGAGACATCCATGTCGGAGATACCATCATCGGGATCAAAGGTCGGGTCGGTTTTGAAGCAGCAGCATCTTTAATCTTAATAAAAGCACATCATCTTTTAGAAAAACATGTGTTGTCAAAATGGCAAAACCATTGGAAGCAACAATTGGCTGATTGGTATGGCATGATGTTGCATGAAGGTCAATACTTAGATCCAGTAATGCGCAACCTCGAAACCTTCATAGAGGACACGCAATCTACTGTTACAGGTAAAGTATTTGTTACATTAAAACCATATCAATTTCTATTGAATGGGATTGACTCGCCTCACGATTTGATGAGAAGTGAGTACGGACAATATGGGGAAATGAATAAAGGTTGGTCTGCCGATGAAGCAAAAGGCTTTATCAAGATTTTAGCCAATCAATACAAAATTTATCACGGTGTCAACAAGACAAAAATAGAATTATGATACAAGCAGGAATAATTGGAGGCGGCGGATTTGCAGCAGGAGAGTTGATTCGGATATTACTCCATCATCCAGAGGTAAATCTCTCCTTTATTATGAGTGACAGTCAAGCTGGAAAAAATATAACTGATGTGCATTCAGATCTTATTGGGGAAACCGGATTAGCATTTTCTAATGATTTTGACAAAGATGTAGATGTTATCTTTCTATGTAAAGGTCATGGCAAGTCAGAACAATTTTTAAAAGACAATCCTATTCCAATATCAACAGTCGTCATAGACTTAAGTCGCGATTTTCGTCTTGGTCATGAACATGGATTTGCGTATGGTTTACCAGAGATGAATCGAGCTAACATTCAACAAAACCAACGTATTGCAAATCCAGGATGTTTTGCAACAGCCATTCAGTTGGCGCTACTGCCAATGGCTTCTGAAAAACAAATCCGAGAAGACATTCACATACAAGGCATTACAGGAGCAACTGGTGCAGGTCAAGCAAAATTAGACACGACACATTTCAGCTGGAGGAACAACAACATTTCAATATATAAAGCATTTGTCCATCAACATTTAACTGAAGTAAGGCAAATGATTCAACACTGTCAAGAAGATTGTAAAGTGGACACTAATTTCATTCCAGTTCGTGGTGATTTCACAAGGGGTATCCTCATCAGTGCTTATATGAAAACGACGATGTCAGAGGATGAGCTTATTCAGCTTTACCATGAATATTATGCGCATGAGCCGTTCACACATGTGAGCGATACCAACATACACTTAAAACAAGTCGTGAATTCTAATAAGTGCTTGATACATGTAGAGAAGCATGAGGACAAAGCATTTATCATTAGTGCAATTGACAATTTATTAAAAGGTGCATCTGGTCAGGCCGTTCAGAATATGAACATCAATTTTGGTCTTGACGAACGGATGGGCTTAAACCTTAAATCAATGGCATATTAATGGAAATGTTTGACGTTTATACCCTATTTGATTTAGAACCTGTGTCTGGCAAAGGTGCCTATGTGTATACAGAAGATGGGCAGAAGTATCTTGATTTTTACGGTGGCCATGCAGTGATTTCTATAGGCCATAGCCATCCGCACTATGTCAAGCAGATCCAAGATCAAGCAGGAAAACTGGTGTTCTATTCTAACTCAGTGCAAAACTCATTGCAACATAAATTGATGGAGTCATTAAGTGCCGCAAGTGGCTTGACAGACTATGGACTATTTTTGTGTAATTCTGGTGCTGAAGCCAATGAGAATGCGTTAAAGGTAGCCTCGTTTCACAACAAAAGAAAAAAAGTATTGTCATTAAAAGGTGGTTTTCATGGACGCACCTCTGCCGCAGTAAATGCGACATACGGCAAAAAAATAACTGCACCAATAAACGAGGGATTTGAAGTCAAACACTACCCTATCGATGACATTAGAGAGATGGTAAAAGAACTTAGAAAGAAAGATACTTGTGCAGTGATTGTGGAAGCTGTCCAAGGAATCGGTGGGATTTATGAAGTGCCAGACAAGTGTATGAAAAAATTAAGTCAGGTTTGTACAGAGACCAATACCATACTTATTGCTGATGAGGTCCAGTGTGGTTATGGACGAACAGGCGATTTTTTTGCATTCCAACAAAGTGGCATACATCCTGATGTTATCTCCATGGCTAAAGGAATGGGTAATGGATTCCCCATTGGAGGCGTACTCATCAATCACAAAAAAACGCCTGCTTGGAAAGGCATGTTGGGTTCTACTTTTGGTGGAAATCACTTGGCTTGTGCTGCTGGAAAAGCAGTCTTAGATACTATTCAAAACGAAAAATTGCTAGACAATGCTAGATCAATTGGTAAGTACCTAATCAATTCTTTACAAGCCATTCCTCAAATAAAAGAAGTACGGGGAAGAGGACTGATGATAGGAATTGAATTCGATTTTCCAGTCGCACAATTGCGTAAAAAACTATTGTTCGACCACCATTTATTTACAGGTAGTTCTTCTAATCAAAAGGTCATTCGATTATTGCCACCACTAAACATTACAAAAGCGGAAGCTGATGAATTTTTATCAAAGTTAAAAGCTGGAATGAACCATGGATAAGCAAGCACATTTTTATTCGGCAGACAGTATTCAAGATATTGATGCCTTTGTCGATCAAGCTATTGCAATGAAGAAAAATACGACTTCATTCAACGGGACATTACAGGGCAAAAAAATGACCTTGATCTTTTTTAATCCTTCATTAAGGACGAGATTGAGTACAGAGTTTGCTGCACAAGAACTTGGCATTCATACCATCAGCATGAATGCTACAGAAGGATGGAAATGGGAAATTGACGAAGGTGTTATCATGAACCTTGATAAGGCCGAACACATCAAAGATGCTGCACAAGTCATCAGTCAATATTCTGATGTTATAGCTATACGATCATTCCCAGGACTTAAAGACAGAGATGCAGATTACAGAGACGAAATGCTCCAAAATTTCATGGAGCATGCAAGTGTCCCTGTCATCAATATGGAATCTTCTATTTATCATCCACTACAATCATTAACAGATTTGATGACAATAAAAGAGGCGTTTGGTGAAAAGAAATTAAAGGTAGTGCTGAGTTGGGCACCTCATCCAAAGGCGCTTCCACAAGCAGTATCTAATTCTTTTCTTCAATGGATAAATCGTACAGGACATGATGTGGTTGTGACACATCCTGAAGCTTATGATCTGGCACCAGCATTTACTGCCAACTGTGCCATCGAATATAACCAACAAGACGCATTTAAAGATGCGGATGTGATCTATACGAAAAACTGGTCATCGTACAACACCTATGGACAGATCTTGTCGGAAGATCAAAGTTGGATGGTCAATAGAAAGAAAATGGCGCTTACGAATAATGCCATCTTCATGCACTGCCTGCCTGTGCGTAGAAATGTTGTTGTTACAGATGGTGTCATGGACAGCGATCGATCCGTCATTTACCAACAAGCTGGCAACCGATTACATGCAGCAAAAGCTGTGATTAACCATTTACTAAATCTTTAGATTATGCCCAAAAACCTAGTTGTATTTGATATTGATGGCACGATTGTACACAGTGAATACCAACATCACGAATCCATCGAATATGCCTTTAAAAAAATGAATTGTGTGGAGATAGATCGCAATTGGTTTGGTTACGATCATGTGACTGACAATCATATATTTTCAAAAGTATTTGAATACAATAATGGAAGGCCAACTACAGCAGCAGACATCCAAGAATTTGAACAACATGCCTTGGATAAAATTCTAGAATTACCTAAGATGGAAGAAATTGCAGGAGCTAAAGATCTCGTTCAAAAAGTATGGGACAGCGATGATTGGGATCTAGCCTTCGCTACTGGTTCACTCTACAGAACAGCTTTAAAAAAATTAGCTGATGCAGGTGTGAAATTCAAACCAAGCATCGTCATCGCATCTAACGAAATAGAATCGCGTGAAGGATTGATCGAACATGCTGAAGAGGCTGCTAAACGCTTATTTCAAGTGAATAACTATGATAGAATTTTATCCTGTGGCGATGCATTATGGGATGTACGCACAGCTAAAAATTTAAATATTCCTTTATTAGGCATTGGTTTACACCACAAAGAAAAATTATTGGATGAAGGAGTCAAACATCATGTGGATGATTGGACGGATGTCGATATCCCATTTCTGAATTCAATTATTGCAGAATGAGTACATCAATTCAAATCATAAAAATTGGAGGTAACATTATAAATGATGCTAAGCTTTTAGAAGAGTTTTTACAGTCTTTCCAGAACATTAAAGGGCAAAAATTACTGGTACATGGCGGTGGTCGTGCGGCTACTGCATTCAGTGAACGACTCGGATTGAAAGTCAACATGATAGATGGGAGACGAGTCACTGATAAAGAAACCTTGGATATTGCAGTTATGACCTATGCGGGTTTAATCAACAAACAAATCGTCAGCAAAATGCAGTGCTTAGGCATTAACGCTATCGGACTAAGTGGTGCGGATGGAAATGTCATTACATCTGTCATGCGCGACAAACTGCCAATAGATTATGGGTATGTTGGTGATATTGTAAAAGTAAATGCTGACCTCATACACACATTATTAAATCAACAACTGATCCCAGTCTTCTGTCCTGTTACTCATTCTAAAGAAGGTCAGCTATTGAATACAAATGCTGATTCTATTGCCTCTGCTGTTGCTAAAGCAATGAGTCAACAATCCTCCGTTGTCCTCAAATATTGTTTTGAATACAATGGCGTTTTAGAAGATCTGAATGATAAAACATCCATCATTCAACAAGTTACAAAGCAATCAGCCAAACACTACATAAACTCTGGTGTCTTTGCGGATGGTATGATTCCCAAAATAGAAAATGCATTTAAAGCCTTGGATGCTGGCATATCTTCTGTACACATTTGTGGCATCAAACATGTGCATCAAGATAATCCTGGAACTAGCTTTATCCATTCTAATGAACGAGAATCATGAGCTTAGAAAACAGCATTCAACTATTAAAAAAACTCATAACAACAGAGTCACTTTCTAAGCAAGAAAATGTAACTGCCAACATACTAGAGAACTATTTAAGCATTCAAGGACATTCTCCATTTCGTGTTAAAAATAATGTCATTTGCCATCAGGCACTTGATGAGACTAAACCCACTCTTGTCTTGAACAGCCATCACGATACAGTAAAAGTTTCTGAAGGCTGGACCAAAAATCCATTTGGTGCAGAAGATGATGGAGATGTCATTTATGGTTTGGGAAGCAATGATGCTGGTGCGAGTCTTGTCTGTTTGTTGCATACGTATTTAGACTTTTCTCAAGACAGCACACTGCCTTACAATTTGGTGTTTATTGCATCAGCTGAAGAAGAAATTTCTGGCAAAGAAGGTCTAGAATTGGCATTGAAAGAAATAGACATTACTCCAGATTTAGCCATTGTGGGTGAACCAACTAGCTGTGCAATGGCGACTGCCGAAAAGGGATTAATGGTCATTGACGCAGAAGCAATAGGTACAGCTGGTCACGCTGCTAATCAGTGGGGTGACAATGCCATTTATGCAGCAATGAAAGACATCCAGTACATAGAGAATCTTGCCTTTGAAAAGGAAAGTACATCTTTAGGAAAAGTAAAATTGACCGTCACCCAAATCGAGGCAGGCTATCAGCATAACGTTGTACCAGACTCGTGCAAATTTGTTATAGACTGTCGAGTCACAGATGCTTACAGTTTAGAGGGTGTATTAGAATTATTAAAAGCCAATTGCACATCAGTACTCACCCCACGTTCTGTAAGACTACAACCATCCGCTATCGCATCAGATCACCCCATTGTGCAAAAAGCGAAAGCACTTAACATCAAATGCTATGGATCTAATACATTATCTGATCAAGTATTTTTTAAGTGCCCAAGCGTGAAGATCGGCCCAGGTGATACCAACAGATCCCACAAAGCTGATGAATACATCACACACAAAGAGATTCAGCAAGGATTAGAAACATATAGACTGTTATTACAGAATTTAAACATCAACAAATAAGACATATGAAGCTTTGGAATTCAACAGATTCTGTGGATAAATTGATTGAAAGATTTACCATTGGCAAAGACAACATTCTTGATTTAGAACTTGCAAAGTTTGATGTCATTGGTTCGATCGCACATGCTAAAATGCTGCACAGTATTGACTTACTCACTGCTGATGAATTAGGGCGTATCCTGAAAGAGTTGGCAGACATTAAATCAGAAATTGAAGGTGGTCAATTTGCTATTCATGCCGGTGTGGAGGACATTCACTCCCAGATAGAATTTATGCTTACTGAGCGATTGGGAGAAGCAGGCAAAAAGATACATACTGGCAGATCGCGAAATGACCAAGTCTTAGTTGACTTAAAATTGTACTATAGAGAAAAACTTGCGGAGATTGATCAACAGCTATTGACATTAATAGAGTCATTCATTGCAAAAAGTGATGCACACAAAGACGACTTGATGCCTGGGTATACACACATGCAAGTCGGTATGATCTCATCATTCGGCATGTGGTTTGGGTCATTTGCAGAAGCTTTAGTCGATGATGTGAGGTTGCTGAGATCGACCGCTAAAATCATCGATCAAAATCCGTTGGGCTCTGCTGCCGGTTATGGCAATTCATTCCCGCTTGATAGGGAGATGACGACAGAGCTATTGGGTTTTGACGATTTGTGTTACAATTCTATGTATGCACAATTCACGAGGGGCAAATCCGAATTATTATTGACGAATGCCTTATCGGGAATCTGTTATACCATTAACAAATTCGCCAGCGACATTTGTCTGTATTGCAATCAAGATGTCAGCCTGATCAAACTGCCTACATCTTTGACAACGGGTTCTTCCATCATGCCACACAAAAAGAATCCAGATGTGTTTGAGCTGATACGAGCCAAAACAAGTCAACTCATGTCATTACCAAATCAAGTCATGCTTATTTGTAATAATTTGATCTCTGGCTATCATCGTGATTTTCAACAATTGAAGGAGTTGGTATTTCCTGCATTGGCCACAATGAGTGATTGCATTATGATATTGACACACTGTATATCAGAAATAGAAGTAAATAAGACTGCGATCGAAGGTGATGTGTACAACAGCCTTTATAGTGTGGAAGAAGTAAACGCTCTTGTCAAAAACGGCATGCCATTCAGAGAAGCATACTTAGTGGTGAAGGAACAAATAGAATCAAATAAGTTTAATCCAAATAAGGACATTCAGCATACCCACATTGGTAGTATTGGTAACTTAAGTTTGGATAACATTCGCAATAAATTGAATTCTAAAGGATAATTCTGTAAAAAATGAGAATGACAATAGGCTTTTCATCCGATTTATTGTTGAATTGGTAGATTAAGATATGCATCTGAAGACATTTAAGAATACGATAACAGTATGTCTTTTATATATTTGGGCTTCATTTCAGAATAGACATACATATGAGTTTTCTAATATTATTCTTAATCTTCCATATTTTATTGAGTATTGCCCTGTATTTCGTATTTCCAAAATGTGGAAAACCAGCAGTAAATGGCTTGATACCCATTGTCAATTTTATGGATTGGTGCGACATTATAGGTAAGCCTAGATGGCATGCATTTTTGTTGTTGATCCCAATTGTCAATTTGTTTGTTTTTGTAGGAATGGCAGTTGATTTGGGAAGATCATTTGGAAAACTAGATTTCAAACATACAGCTGCGGCTACAATTTTTGCACCAGCATTCATAGGATACTTGGGTGTCAAAGACGAAGAAAAATATATAGGTCCTAATCTGATCGCTGAAAAAGAATACCAGCAAAAGATCCTTGACGCCAAAGAATCTGGCAAAGAGCGTACGTTTAAAAAATTAGTAGAAAATAATCCGTACAAGAAGTCTGCGATAAGAGAATGGTTTGAGTCTATTTTCTTTGCTGTCTTTGCAGCAGCCTTTATCCGTATGTTCCTTGTAGAAGCATATGTCATTCCAACACCATCTATGGAAGGCAGTTTGAATGTGGGTGATTTTTTATTCGTCAGTAAAACTTCTTATGGGATGCGCATGCCGATGACGGTAGCGATGTTGCCATTATTACATAATCGAATTCCTATCGTCAATAGAGAATCCTATCTTAAAAAACCTTCACTTGATTACAAGAGACTTCCTGCCATTCGTGATATAAAAAGAAATTCACCATTTGTCTTTAATTGGCCAGTAGGTGATTCTGTTTATGTGACTGCCAAGCGACCCTACAGTGTAGAACAAGTCATGAGAGACAACAGATTCGCGGCAAGTGACCCGGAGCTTGCACAGAAAATAAGAAAGAAAGCATTTATTACAAGACCTATAGACAAAAAAGATCACTACATCAAACGTTGTGTTGCCCTTCCCGGTGATAGTTTACAAATCATCAATCGCCAAATTCACATTAATGGTAGCCCTTCTGAAAATCCAGACCATATGCAATTTCAATATGAGGTCAGATTGCCTTCTGGTATAAATAGAAGCAAACTTGATGACTGGGGCATTGACGCTGGAGACAGAGCGCAAGGAGGATTCCATTTAGACAATAAGCAAGTCGAACAATTAAAAAGTCTGGGTGGGAATGTGATTGTGAAGCCCGTGGTGCATCAACCCAACCCTGGAAGCTTATTTCCACAAGATGCGAGAAAATTTCCCGGTTGGACAGTCGATAATTATGGACCAATTTGGATTCCTAAAAAAGGAGAAACCATACAATTGACTGATAAGAATATGAGCTTATACAGCCGTGCGATTGATGTCTATGAAGACAACGATCTAGAAGTGAGCAACGGCAGTATTCGTATTAATGGTGAACCCGCAACTAGCTATACATTCAAGCAAAATTATTATTGGGCAATGGGAGACAATCGGCACAATTCAGAAGATTCTCGCATGTGGGGATTTGTGCCTGAAGACCACATTGTTGGCAGACCCTTGTTTATTTGGTTTTCAACAAAAGAAGGCAACATTAGAAATGGCATCAATTGGGATCGAATATTTAAGTCTGCGAATAATTAAATTGAGCTAGTACTAGAGTTAATGGCTATATTAGACTAAACATACATACAGTGTCTAGACTCATATTCATTTTTTCAACGTGCATGTTGCTGGGTCATGTTGGATATACCCAATTGCCAGCAACTCAAATTTATTCCTTTTCAGTTCAGTCTGCAGGTGATGCTTTTTCGGCAAATAATGCCAAATATCTCACTGGTTTCAATGAGGATGGTTACAACAGTCAGCCATCATTCATCAACAATAATGAACTATTGATCACATCTAATTATTTTGAGCCAAGTCAAACGGACATCATCAGATTACATCTGGCTAGGGAAACATTGACTCGGGTCACAGCAACAAGCCAAGGCGAGTACTCCCCTACTCTGATGCCCAACAGAAGACATTTTTCTGTTATCAAAGAAACGAAGGGTAGCGATATAAATCAAGTTCTTTGGGAATACCCGCTAAGCCAAGCGAATACCGGCAGTCTCCTAATTACTGACGAATACAGAGTTGGATACCATTGTTGGTTGTCAGGCACAGAAGTGGCTACTTTTTTGGTAGACGAACCACATCAGTTAGTTGTCTTTGATGTCTTTGAAAATAGTGGTCTTCAAATCGCAGAAAGTCCTGGCCGATCGTTGTTGAATATTGATGGTAAATTAATGTACATCGACAAAACAAAACCGGATCGATGGGTCATCAAAAGCTATGACTCATCCTCGAATGATATCCAAGCTATTGCAACTGCATTGCCCAACTCAGAGGATATGGTTTTTATGGAGCCATCTTACATTGTGATGGGCAGTAAAAACAAGCTCTATCGGCTTGATTTGAATGATCCTGTCAGCTGGATAGAAATAGCTGATTTGCAGAAATACGGAATCAACAACATTAATCGTTTAGCTTATCGAAGTAATCGTTTAATCGTTGTCAATGCAAAATAGATTTCTAGTCGTCTTCCTTCTCTTTATCAGTGTTGCTTGTAAAGTCAAAGAAATTCCAAAGACTGCCTACCAGAATGAAATACGCTTATACAGACAACTAGCATTTGCCTCTTTGACCAGCGAGCAAGGTCCATTATCACCGGACAAGGTTAAGGACAAAGTTAAAGGATTGGACTATTTTCCTGCAGATGAACAGTACAAATTAATCGCTTCGTATGAAAAGATAAAAGCAGATTCCATCACTGTTATTCCAACCTATTCTGGGAAACAGAACGACTATATAGAATTTGGAAGGTTGACATTCAATCTAGCTGGACAAGAACACACATTGACTGCCTTTAAAGGTCTAAAATCTATGAGACTCCCTCAATACCGAAATAAGATTTTCATCATGTTCAAAGATGAGACCAATGAAATCACAACTTATGGAGGTGGCAGATACATATACATTGAAGAATCGCTCATTCAAAACGATAAAATAGAGGTAGATTTTAATAAAGCCTTTAATCCATATTGTGCCTATTCAGATGGTTACAATTGTCCGATTCCACCACTAGAGAATCACTTAAATGTGGAAATAAATGCAGGAGAAAGAGATTTTATATCAAAAGGAGAATGGTTTGACTGATTTATTACGTAGAAGTTTTGTCTGTTGTCAAGACGAAAAACGCAGCGAATGCAGGTATTCACGAGTATTTTCAACGATGAGAACAGATAAAAGATCAAGGTAAGAAACGGTCAAACTATTTTCATTTTGGTATATATATCATTAGAAGAAACTTTTTGATACATTTTATATGAAATCATGACAATATTAAATGGCCGTTCAAAAGAAACTACCAAATTCTTCGTTTTAGAGTAAATACTTGATGCATCAGTCCGTCAGGAGAACTTTAAATTAAATACTTTATTAATATGAACTTGCTTGAAAATCTTATGTTTAGAGTTATAAAATTAGCAAACATGCGCCATACAGTTCTTTGTGTTCTAATAGGGATCATTTGTATGACCTTCAGTCTTTCACTATACGCACAAGACATTGAGAAGCAAGAGTACATTATTGAAGCTCATGTTGTAGAATCAGTGTTGAATAAGCGGATCTGTGAAAAACTCCGCATTGACGAATCCCAAGTGGAACTGAAAAAGATTTTTGAAAACCACGTATATAAGCTTACAATCCGCCAAACTGAAAAATCAAACCAGATAAACATCAATGACATAGCCGCTGTAAAAGGCATTCATGCTTGTAATTTGAATGTTAAAACTGAATTACGTAGAACGCCAAACGATTCTGAATTCACAGCTCAAGAAAGTTTGAGGCGTATCCAGGTAGAGCAAGCGTGGGATTTTTCCACTGGAGGCGTTACCGCAGGAGACAAGCAGATTGTCATCGCTATCATGGACGACGGCATTGATTTTGAACATGAGGATCTGGCACCAAATATTTGGAATAATGCTGGAGAAATCCCGAATAATGATATTGATGATGACAACAATGGGTATGTGGATGATTTTATCGGTTTGAATGTCAATCGAGGAAATGATGCGCTTGAAATAAGAGCACATGGCACAGGCGTTTCAGGAATTTTAGGAGCTAAGGGAGATAACGGTATAGGTATAGCTGGTGTCGCTTGGGATGCTCAATTATTATTAATCACAGGCATTAACACTGCAGGAGATATCATTGAGGCCAATAATTACATCCTTAATATGAGGAGAAGATTCAATGAATCAAATGGTGCTGAAGGTGCGTTCATAGTTGCTTCCAATTATTCAGGAGGTATTCCCAATCAGTTTGCAGAGGACCAACCCATACTCTGTCAGACATATGAAGCACTTGGCGCAGAAGGTGTACTCTCATTATCGGCAGGACCAAATAGGGCTCAAAATATTGATGAGATTGGCGACATCCCAGCAGATTGCAGCAGTGATCATTTGATTATTGTGACAAATACCGATGTTGACTCAGATGAATTGAACAGTAGTGCAGCTATGGGACCACGTTTGGTGGATATAGGCGCGCCAGGTCAAGGCAGCATTTCCACGAGACCAGATAACGTATACGATAATTTTGGAGGTACTTCTGCTTCAACCCCTCATGTGTCAGGAACAATCGCACTTGTTTACGGTGCAGCATGCTCAGACTTTGAGAGCCTCGCAGATACGAGTCCTTCTGAAGCAGCACTCGAAGTCAAAAACTTGATATTGACAAACACAGATCAAAAAAGAAGTCTTACAGATGTCACTGTGAGCGGTGGAAGGCTCAACGCACTTGCAGCAATTACAGGTTTGCGCGATTTCTGCGGTGTAGAAGTAGATGACATCACTATTACTTTTGAGAACCCAGTTGATAAATCAAAATCGATAGAAATTACATTACAAACCCCCTTCCTAGGTGAACACGAATTGCTGATTCATGATACCCAAGGAAGACTCGTTTATGTTGAGCCGGTACCACCTACTCTATTTGGACAAAGCAAAATTTTTCTAGAGAATTTTAATTTACATACTGGATTGTATTTCATGACCATCCTAAATGATCAAGAAAAACAAACCAATAAATTCTTTGTGCTAGACTAAATTATATCAAAGCATTCGGTATTTTCGGTAAACACAATTCGAATACCAATGTTTAAAAAACTATTATCTCTCAACACTTCTCAGAATCAACTTAATTTTGCAAGTCTAGTATTACGCATTATTGGCGGTGGCTTTATGCTCACGCATGGTTTGCCCAAATTACAAAAGGTATTAGCAGGAGATTTCAAATTTGGGGATCCTATCGGCATAGGGCCCGAAGCATCATTGATTCTAACTGCAGCTGCAGAATTTGGTGGTGCACTACTGTTATTGTTTGGTTTGGGTACAAGGCTAGTTTCTGCACCATTAATGTTTACCATGATAATTGCTGCATTTGTGGCTCATGGGGCAGATCCATTTGGAAAAAAGGAACTTGCCTTAATGTATTTTGGTGTGTACTTCGCCTTATTTCTTTTGGGTAGTGGTAAGTTTTCCTTAGACGCGATACTAAGTAAAGACAAAAGCTTATGAAGCTTATAGATCTCACGAAGCCCATTCAATACAATGAAGGCGATCCAAGATTTATGAAGGTAAAGATCAAACACAAGCCACATAAAAAGGCGCAGTGGTTGCTCAAGCTTTTTGGCTTACCTAAAAAATTGTTCCCTAAAAATTTTATCGGATGGGCGGATGACACCATCCAGCAAATGGGTGTTCATTCGACAACACACATTGATGCGCCTTGGCATTATGGACCAACTTGTGAGGGCAAACCTGCGAAGACGATAGACGAGATCCCTTTGGAATGGTGTTATGGAGATGGGGTTGTTATAGATATGAGCGATAAAGAAGACTTCGATGCCATCACCACCGCCGATATCGAACAATATTTAGAGAAAAACGACATTGACTTATCTCCAAATATGATCGTATTGATCAGAACAGATAGGGACAAACATATGGGGACTAAAAAGTTCTTCACCCATGGTACTGGAATGAGTGCTGAAGCCACCGAATGGCTGATTGATCAAGGAATTAAAGTCATGGGTATTGACCAATGGGGCTGGGATTTACCCTTGCCGTATCAAATTGAACAAGCAAAGAAAAAGCAAGACAGTTCAATATTTTGGGAAGCTCATCTGGTTGGTATTCGAAAAGAATATTGTCATATAGAACAACTCACTAATTTAAAAGCGTTGCCGATTCAAGGGTTTAAAGTATGCGTATTTCCAATGAAATTGGTGGGTGCATCAGCTGCTCCTGCTAGAGTGGTCGCTATGGTAGAAGATTAATATGGCAGTATTCAAATTCTTCGCACCATCTCCACTTGCACTTGATACTTGAACTTGATACTTACACTTGATCCTTATGTTATAAATTGTCCTTCATCGATCTTAAGATGCTCTTAGAAGTGGTTAGAATGCCAGAAACATCATATGAGAACTCTCCAGTATCTAAGAAATTTGAAAACACTTTATCAAGACCATGTTGATTAATGTTCATTATTGACATAGACCAACCAGCAAAACCGCGAGTTTCTATTTCTGATTCCCATGATTTTGTCACTTTCATATGCCTAGTGTCCACTTTGATTTTTCTGAACAATGTATCAATCTCTTCTTTTTCGCCTTCTATAACTTGAATGAATGTACGATTGTGATATACTAAACATCCTGTAATGTCTTTTTCTTTGTTGTATTTGCGTGATTGAATCATTAGTTCTTTCAAATCATCTGCAGTAAAATCTTTGGCTGCTATACTTTGGTATACTAATTCATGAAACATAGAGTTTAAATTTATAACATTATTTTGAAGATTAAATAAAGAGCAAGTCTTTTATTATAGATATTAATGCCTTATCTTTGCACACTATTTGAAAAAGTAGTGGGCTCCGTAGCTCAACTGGATAGAGTACCTGACTACGAATCAGGCGGTTACAGGTTCGACTCCTGTCGTGGTCACTTGATTTAATTGGAGCTAACGAAAACGGTTTCAGTAACTTATAGAAAAGATTAAAAGATGTCAAAAATCTGTCAATTAACAGGAAAAAGACCAATTACGGGTAACAACGTATCTCACTCAAATCGTAGAACGAAGAGGAGATTTGAACCAAATCTTCAGAGGAAGAGATACTTTATCCCAGAAATAAACAAGTGGGTAACACTTAAGCTAAGCACTTCAGCGATGAGAAACATCAATAAGCTGGGCGTTTATGAATATTTGAAGAAGTGTCAAGCAAAGGGCATGGACATTGGAGTCGAATTAAAATAAAAAGTAATATTTTTGTACCATGGCGAAGAAATCAAAAGGTAATAGGAACCAAGTAATTCTTGAATGTACTGAGCATAAAACGAGCGGTATGCCAGGAACTTCTAGGTATGTTACCCAGAAAAACAGAAAAAACACTCCTGATAGACTGGAAATTAAGAAGTACAACCCTATCTTGAAGAAGTACACTGTACACAAAGAAATTAAATAGTCCTTCGGGCATTATTGATAACATTTAAAGTCTATATAAAATGGCTAAAGTATCAAAGAACGCGCGGGTAGCGCAAAGAGCAGCAAACGCTGGATCTGGTAGAGATTTCGTAAAAGTAATCACCAGTGTGAAGAATCCTGAAACTGGAAAGTACTCTTACAAAGAGGTAATGATCCACAAGGATAAGGTTAAGGAGTATATGGCTGCTAACAAGTAATAGAAAATCAGAGAGATTTTATTGAGAAGGGCTTTTCTTTTAACGAGGGAAAGCCTTTTTGTGTCAAATAAGTATTTGTAGTATGAGTTTTTTGAAGAAATTCTTCACCAAAAAGAAAAAAGAAGACCTTAATGAAGGCCTAGAAAAGACTAAAGAGGGCTTCTTTGGCAAAATTTCTAAAGCAGTCGCAGGAAAATCTACTGTTGACGTCGAATTCTTAGATGAATTAGAGCAAATTCTCATTCAGTCGGATGTTGGGCTTGATACCACGATCAAGATTATCGAACGGCTCGAGAAAAAAGTGGCAGAAGACAAATACCTCAATACAGCCGAATTAAATAAAATACTCAAAAACGTCATCAAGGACCTCCTAGCAGAAAACAACACTGAGGATATTGAAGACTTCGAAATAAAAACCGAACACAAACCTCATATAATTCTTGTCGTCGGTGTAAATGGTACTGGTAAAACAACAACTATCGGTAAGCTGGCCCATCAACTGACCCAAAAAGGTCACAAAGTTGTCCTCGGTGCAGCTGATACATTCAGAGCCGCTGCGGTACATCAATTAAAAATCTGGTCAGAAAGAGTAGGATGCGATTTTTATGATAAAGGAATGAATGCAGATCCTGCAGCCGTTGCCTATGAAACCACGCAACATGGAATCAATACTGGAGCAGATATTATTCT